>JAQGHT010001050.1 GCA_028291565.1 Planctomycetaceae bacterium
GAAAGCCGTCGAAGAGGCCGCGCCGGTCGAAGAGTTCTTTCTTTCCAGTGCCTTTATCAGTACGGGGGACAACAACGTCAAGGTGGCATTTTCGGTTCCTGTACGGCGTCCACAAAGCGGGGAAGACCCCGCTGCTGAGGCGGGAAAACCTCTGGCAGTGTTGGGCATGAATGTCGAACCGGGCCGATTTCAATTCTTGAATCTCGGCGATGATCAGGATGATCTCGAAGCGATCCTGGTCGACACAAAAATTGCGAATTTGGACAAAAGCAATCCGCCGCCAGGACTGGCCGCCGACTTTCGTGGTTTGATTTTGCATCATCCTCGGCTCGACGGCAAGATCATTGGCTTTCCCGAGGAGTATGTCCACGATCGGTTTGCGAAATTGCTCAACCGAAATGCCCGCAAGTCGGGCGCTGCGATGGTGGTATCAGATCACGTCGATCCCGTTGATGATGTGTCAGCCGGCGCCCGCCTGGCAATCTATGAGCCGGTTGACTTTGAGCACCATGACTGCACGGAAGGGCATGGTCTAGTGGTGATTATCCAGGAAAAAAAGGCGAATCGGTCCCGTTGATGATTCGATGAGAATGGGAAATAGCGGATTCTCGAATGCTTGAAATCGAACTTTATCTCCCCTGCCTGTCATCAAATTCTTTCGAAGATTCTGATATTTCAGTAAGATTCAATAAACGCCGTCGAATCTCTCAACGGAAACCAGTCCATTCGGGTTGGTCGCTACGTTGAAAATCCCGTCGATTCGAAGTGGAGATGGAATCATGTTTCAGCAGTTCGTTCGCAATTCGGTGCTACTCGGTTTGTTCATTTGCTTTGTTCGAGGGGTGCAAGCCGAAGAACCGATCTTGTTGAAATATCAGCTTGAGAAAGGTTCAAAGCTGATCAATCTCCATAAATCAGTGAATAAGACAACCCAAACCATCAACGGAAACAATATGGAAACCGAAATCAACCAGGATACCGTTGATATTCGCACCATAGATGAACTGGATTCGCAAGGTGTTGGTAAAATTAAAACGAAGACGGAGCGTCTCAGTTCCAGCGTCAAGATTGCTGGTCTTGGAGATTATGCATTCAGCTCTCAAAAGCCCGATCGTGACAAGTCGAGTATTCTCGGAGCGGCATTGACACCCCTTTATGAACGGCTGGTGGGTTCAGAACTGCAATACGAAGTGTCGCCGCTGGGGAAGGTAAAGAACTTTTCCGGATATGCTCAACTGGTTGGCGACCTGGTCAAAGCCAATCCATTGACCTCTCGATTCGCGGGAGGCGGCACAGATAACGCCGCGCAATTAGGTGCTCAGGGGCAATGGGTGGTGTTTTCCGAGAAGCCCGTCAAGCCGGGCGAAAAATGGGATAATCCATTCGAGGCCGAGATGCCTGGTCTGGGCACCATGAAAGGCAAGGAAACCATCACGTTTCTCGCAATTGAGCAGCGCGAAGGCCATTCGATTGCGAAATTGTCGATCTCGAATGACGTGTCTTTCGATCTGAATATCGAAATGGGCGGGGCCAAAGTGACCGGCAAGGTTACGACCAGCAACTCCGAAGGTTCTGCGGAATTTGATATCACCGCAGGCAAATTGCTGTCGCAAAAAAGCAAACTCACGCTGGCTGGACAGTTGTCTGTCGACGCGAACGGAGCGACAATTCCCGTTCAGATCTCGCAAACCATCGGGTCTGAAACGACGGCGGTCGACAAGTTGCCAGAGTGAGCCTGTGTGCTGATTCAGCCCCGTTTCGCGGGGCGTTTGTTGATCGTCATGCACACGTCAGCCACCTTGCCGCTTTCTTCCAGCGCGACATGAAAACGTTGCTCGCCTTCCAGGCGATGTACGGTCATATGATAGGCCGGACTGACCGCCGCCAGGTAAGGCCGCATTTCCGGCGTCTTGGGTGCACGCAGCTTCCCCCACGAGCCATCGCCGAGGTACAGCACGCCGTATTTGTCCTTCAGACCATTCGTCAGTGGATGCGTCCGCTTAAAAGTGTGGTCGTGATGTTCCAGCACAACGTCCACATTGAATCGCTCAAATAGCGGGGACCAATATTTTCGTTGTTCTTCACCGGTTCCCGGCTTCCCGGCTGTCCCTTCTGCAGCGCGATATGAGGGATACGCCGGTACGTGATTGGCGACAATCAAATGTGGGCGTTCCTGACGATCGGCCAGAGTTTTGGCGAGCCAAGCGGTTTGTTCGCCAGCAATCGGGGCGATATGGCCTGTATCCAGCAACACCAGGCTTAAATAATCTCCGATGTCGAGAACCCCAAACGTGGAGTTCGCAAAAAAACCATCAAACACACTCAAGTACTGTGGAGAATCGGCCCGTGTGGTCTTGTAGCCTCCGTGCACCTCGTGATTGCCGAGGCAGGAGATCAATGGAATTAGCCGCCCCTTGCGGTCGATCATTTGTGCGCGGTAGTTTTGCAGAAACTTCGTGAACGTTGCCGGTGATCGGCCATTGTCGTATGCCAGATCGCCGCCGATCAACGCAAAATAGGGTTCTTGCCGGGCGGCCAGTTTGTTCGTGCCAACTGCATGTGCGTCGGTCCCACAATCTCCGCCCGAGACAAACTGAATCACGTCGGTGGCTCGACTCGGCATCGTTCGAAAGCGGTAGATTGTGGGCGTCATGCCAATCCGAAATTGATACTCCGTCCCCGGCTCCAACGCTACCAGTTCACAGCGATGGACTTTCAATTCGGTATTGGGATAGGGCTTGGTCGTGGTCGTGCCAACTTGCCAGAGAGCGCTCTCTAAGGCCGCATATTGAATGGATTTGTCACTGATGGTTGCTGGACCCACCCACTGGATTGTCATCGTAGTGGTCGGATCACTTTGCCAGGTCAAAAAGAGAGTATCCGGCGCGAATTGCCCTGGCGAGGCTGCGGGAGATTCGGACTTTGGAATGATGTTTTGTCCCAGGAGCCCAGGTCCGTACGATAAGGTGGCGGCCAAACCTCCCAGAGTTGAGCCTAAAAAACTACGACGGTGTAAAGACGCCATCAATTCACCTTTCCCAGCATCATTTTTGGACGGAGACCATCTAGTCGAATTCGTGCCATGATTTGTTCGCACGCTGGCCTCGACGAGAAAGTCTGATAGAACCTCTGCCAAATCTCAATCTCGGAAGGAATGTCTTAACTCGCATTTCTTCTGCATGCAAGCTGCTGGTCATCGAGACGCTGAGGAAGCTTGTTAAAGCCGATCTCGTCAGAGATTGGATCGGTGACGCCATGATTACGAGTGTGGCAATTATTCCAGGCAATTCGATCAGCCACCAAGGCGGGCCAAAGGGCGCCCCGCCCGCAGTTGGGAGGTTTCTGCGAATTCGGAACCAGACGCTAGCGCGTGCCGCTTATGTGCGAGCCACTTTTGCCTGCTCCGGGACTCCCCTGAATCTCCCAAGGTTTTACGACCTTGGCTACAATGTTTGATTTCTAGCCCGCGTCAGGAATCTTGGTGCTGAAATGCGACGAATTCTAGTCTGCCTGGGTTCGATCTGTGTGCTGAGTCTCGCGGCGTGGGCCGCGCAGAAAGATCCTGGTCCCGCTCAACCGCTTATCGAAAAACCTGAGACGGTAACGCAACATCTGGGTGCGGTCTTTCCCAGAATTTCACCCGACGGTCAGAGCCTGACTTGTTCTTATCAGGGAGCCATCTGGAGAGTTGCCCGGACTGGCGGCACCATGACCCGCCTGACGAGTGCTGCCGGATATGACATCGAACCGGTCTGGTCGCCCGATGCTAAACAGATTGCATATGTGAACTCTTCGAGTTTTGGATCCGGAGAACTCCGGCTGATTGACAGTGAGAGCGGATTGCCTGTGCCCCTTACTAAGAGAATCGAGGTCATTGGGACCAATATCTTTCAAAAACTGGAATTTCTGACGGAGAGCCGCGTCCTGGGTGTGTTGCGCGTCGATGGGGTGTCACTTGGATTGGGCTGGATCGACCTGCGGACTGGTGAGACCAAATCAATCTTCCAACCTCCGCGCTGGGGCCGTTATGCGGTGTCGACGGACCGGAAGTGGATTGCGTATTCGTCGACCCTGGATGTACCGGGGCAACAAGGCGGCAATGACGGGCGGCAGAACGACCTCTGGCAAATCCCTGTTACAGGGGGGACACCCAAACTCATCATGCGATTTCCTTCGCGTGTGCACGACCTCTGCTGGAACGCGGATGACACTGGTCTTTACGTTGTGTCGGACTTCGGCGGTGCGCACAATGATCTCTGGCACCTCCCTTTGGGCGATCCTGAACGGGGACAAATCAAGGTCACGTCGGGTCAAGCCGATGAGGACCGACCGTCAGTTTCGCGAGACGGACGTTGGCTGGCGTTTACCGATAATCGGCGTTCCGCCACAGCCCTGGTTGTCCGTGATCAAAAGACTGGAACCGATCAGGAAGTCGTGATTGACCGGCTTGATTATCGTGAGCCGACTGGCCGACTGTCGATCTCCGTGCGTGATCAGGCGAGGCGGACTCCTGCCGTGGCCCGCATTTCGATCCAGCGAGTTGACGGAAAACTATCAGCGCCACCAGGTGCTTTATATCGCCTTCTGGGTGATGTCCCGCACTTCTATAGTTCAGAGACCTCGAAGTGGGATCTGCCTGTCGGAAAATATCTGATACGAATTTATCGAGGTCCCGAATACCGTGCGTATCGGGAACTATTAGAAGTCAAGCCGGGCGACACAGTCCTCGAAGTCCATCTGGAACGTTGGGCTGACCCGGCTTCAAAAGGCTGGTATTCGGGCGAGAATCACATTCATGCGAATTATGGGTATGGTCAATGGTACAACAATCCGACGACCATGCTGGCCCAATGTTCGGGCGAGGATCTGCACGTCTGTAACTTGATGGTGGCCAATTCGGATACAGACGGCGTTTTCGATCGCGAGTTCTTTCGAGGCCGGTTGGATCCATTATCGACGCCTGACACATTACTGTACTGGAATCAGGAGTTTCGCAGTACGATCTGGGGACATATGACATTGTTGAATCTCAAGCAAGTTGTCGAGCCCGTTTTCACAGGGTTTAAAGATACGACAAACCCCTGGGATATTCCGACGAATTCGGAGATCGCGGACCGTACGCACTGGCAGCAGGGACTGGTGAACTACACGCATGTCGCTCAGAATCCGAACGATCCCTATGAAAATCCTTACACCGGTAAAGGAATTCCGATCGACGTGGCGTTGGGGAAAGTTGATACGCTGGATCTGAACGCTGGTTACGCCGGGACGATTCCACTCTGGTATCGGCTCTTGAATTGCGGTTTCCATTTGCCGGCTTCTGCGGGGACGGATACGTTTTTGAATCGCATCGTCAGCCGGTTGCCAGGCGCGGATCGAGTTTATGTGAAACTCAATGGACCGCTGACCTATGATAACTGGATTACGGGTCTGAAAGCAGGACGTTCATTCGTGTCAAACGGGCCGCAGCTGGAAATTGCCATCGAGAATGCAGGACCGGGTGAAACATTGACCTTGGAAACTGCTCGCGCTGTTCGAGTCCGGGGCCTGGCGACATCCCAATTCCCGATGGAGAAAGTGGAACTGGTTTACAACGGCCAGGTGATTGCGGCGGCGACTCTTGCCACGGATAAGTTATCCGCCAAGTTGGAATCCGCGATAAAACTGGAACGTAGCGGCTGGTTGTCCTTTCGAGTTTCTGGCCCAGGTCACGCAGATCATTCAGTGAGCACGCTCGATGCACATACCAGCCCCATTTATGTCACGGTTGCCGGCAAGCCAACAGGTTCCAGAGAAGATGCCACATACTTCTTAAAATGGATCGATCGTCTTTCACTCGCGATTCGCGTTCGCGATCGCATTCCGGATGCTCAGCTTCGCAAGCAGGTGCAGGATCAATTTGAAGCGGCCCGGGCCATATACATCAAAATCGCAGACTCGGCCGAATAAAAATTGAGGAGGGGCATTCCTGCCAGTTCGCGCTTGATCGACCTCAAGTAAATCATCGCCGATTTTTCGCCTGATTGGGCATAAACGGACCCCTAAACCATTGGATTCCATGCTTGGAATATCGTGATCGCGCAGCCAGCCAGGCAAGGACGACTGCACTCCAGGCAGCGATCCAGTAGAACTGTGCTTCGGATACAATCGCCGTTGCCAGCTCTGAATCCGGCCGGGGAGTGCCAGTCGTATCTGCAGTCGATTCTTGTTTCCCGTATATATTTTCCGGCGCCAACGGCACTTTGACCGGCAATTGGTCGATCGAAGGCACCCGAACCGGTAGCGAATCGGTCTGTGCAAATAACTGTTCCGCCTCAGGTACAACCTCTGATTCATCTGAGAATTCGGCAAAATCTGCATCGTGCCGCCTTCCGTGCGCTGCAGTTTGATCGGGATTCGGCGGACGGATCAGACTCATGCTGTTTGGCGTAATGGCCATCGGAACAGAACGGCCGCTCAGACGTACTTTT
Organism: Planctomycetaceae bacterium; assembly: GCA_028291565.1. Taxonomy (GTDB): domain Bacteria; phylum Planctomycetota; class Planctomycetia; order Planctomycetales; family Planctomycetaceae; genus JAKFVC01. The sequence goes on from JAQGHT010001050.1 coordinate 6,471, forward strand.
TCGTATCCAACCAGAGAGGTGGAAAAGGATCCTTTCCAGGCAGAATGAGACGTCGTGTCTGAATGCAGTGCCGATGCGAGTCCATTGATGTTCGGTGTTTGTGAACCTCCGAAATTCGACGGCTGCCCGCTGGTCAAATTCTGATTCAAGTTCGCCGGCGAACCGGGCCGGCTGGACACATTGGGACTTGATATTGCCGAAACTGTATTAAAGGGCAACCAATAGAAGGCGAGTTGTGAGCCCACGGAAACCGAGGCATCAAGGGGACGCAGCGTCGTATCACGCAGTTGAGGTCCAACGGGTTCACTCAGGCCGATGCCACTCAAATGGAATAACAGAGGAGCGTTACTGTTAACGTTCTGCCGGGCA
>JAQGHT010001097.1 GCA_028291565.1 Planctomycetaceae bacterium
GTCATCTCGAATGCGGCGCCGGCCAATTGGCGTCGAAAATCCAACGACAACTTGCCTGCGTTCAGTTCGCTGAGGACTTGCGCAAACTGGCTGTGATGCGTGATGACCCCGACATAAGCATGATTCTTGGCCGCTGAGCGGATCATGCTGGGGCCGCCGATATCGATGTTTTCAATGGCTTCCGCCAATGTGACGCCCGGCTTGGCGATCGTCTGCTGAAACGGATACAGATTGACGACAACCAATTCGAATGGCACGATTCCGTGTTGCTGAATGGCATGGGCGTCTTCCGGCAGGTCAGGCCGACCCAGTAGTCCACCGTGGACTTTGGGGTGCAGCGTTTTTACTCGCCCTTCCATGATTTCCGGGAATCCGGTGTAATCAGCGACATCCAACACGGGAATGCCGTTTTCTGCCAGGTGCCGTTTCGTGCCTCCAGTCGAGACAACTTCGAATTTCAATTCCACCAAGCGTTGAACAAACGGGACAAGCCCCGTTTTGTCACTGACGCTTACAAGTGCCCGACGCGGATAGCCCGACATGAACTGCCTTCAACGTGAAATGCGATAAGAAGTGTGAATGAAAGGTCTCATCGCGATATCGCACACAAGTTGGAATGAGGGCTTTGGTAGAACAGACATTTCTGTCCGTTGTGTCGATAGCGACAGACAGGCATGTCCGTCTTGCGACAATTGCAATGTCTCATTTCATCCCGCATTGAGAATCGCGAATGGAGACTCGTTTCATGGGCGATGCTAGCGGTATCAGGCATCTGCCGTCAAATGTCCGGTTCTTGATGGAGTTCGCAATTCCGATTATTCTTCCATCGAGAGTGTTCGGTACATGAGCAATTCGCAAGTGATTGGAACGCTCCAAATCTGTCGAGCGAAAGATACGCTTCGAATTCTCATCCCAATTCGATTAGACTGCCGAATATATCAGCCGACGCTTGACAGTTGGGGAAGCAGCCTTAAAATATCCCCAACCTAGTCGGGATTTATTGTTCCTTTTGGTTCGGACCCGCAGATGAAACTGTCCAAGAAATCAGATTATGCCTTACGGGCGCTGCTCACACTTGGGGAGCGTTTTGGAAAAGGTCCGATTTCCATTCGAGAATTGGCGGAGCAAAACGATGTCCCACAACGCTTTCTGGAACAGATCATGCTCGACATGAAGAAGGTCGGGTGGGTCACCAGTATCGCGGGACGGATTGGCGGCTTTCAACTGGCAATGTCTCCGGAGGAGATTACGATGGGGCAAGTCGTCCGCCATTTTGATGGCGTGCTCGCTCCGATTGCCTGTGTTTCCACGACGCACTACGAACCTTGCAGCCAGGAATGGAAATGCCGTTTTCGGCGAGTTCTGCTGGAAATCCGAAACTTCACCGTGCAACTAATGGAAAAAGCGACGTTAGCCAAAGTGCTGCAAGGCGCTCCCGTCCAACGCGAAGAAGTCTTCGCGAATTTCGCGTTTGGTGATGGAATCTGACGGTCAATTTCGGCCGCGCATCCTGCCCTTCCTGCCTATCCTGTAACAAACCGAGTGGGCAAACCCCCAAGTTGTTCTATCACCAAGCTAATAGCAGATTGTTTTGGATCAACGAGTCAAGAAAGCACAGAAATGTCGATGCCCCAAAGTTGGAAACCCGTCCTCGGGATCCTTTCTCCATTATTCACATTCGGTTTCTTTGCGTGCAGCGTCTATCTCAGTGGCTGCAGCGGAGCAAAAACGGAAGGTCCGACTGAGTTATTGAATGCATCATACGACCCAACTCGCGAATTATGGGGTGAATTGAACGCGGCTTTCATTCCGCAATACGAAAAACAAACTGGCACGAAATTGGAAATCAAGCAGTCGCATGCTGGTTCCGGCGCTCAAGCACGTGCAATTCTTGATGGACTGCAGGCGGATGTCGCGACCCTTTCGCTCTGGTCGGACACGAATGCACTGTACAAGAAAGGAAAACTGATTAAGGAGAATTGGACAGAGCAATTGCCCAATCGCTCCTTGCCTTATACCTCAACCGTGCTATTCGTGGTCCGCAAAGGGAATCCGAAAGGCATTAAGGATTGGTCGGATCTCGCCAAACCAGGAATTGAAATCATCACTCCCAGTCCGAAGACCTCTGGAAACGGCAAGCTGAGTTTCCTGGCGGCGTGGGGCAGTGTGACTTTGAAAGGTGGAACTGAGGACCAGGCGAAGGAATTTGTCACGACGATTTACCAGCAGACTCCGGTGCTGGATACCGGTGCTCGAGGAGCCACGACGACGTTTTCGAAGAAAAAGATCGGCGACGTCCATTTGACCATGGAAAGCGAAGCCTACCTGGAAGTCGAAGAGTCGAAAGGTGATTTAGAAATCGTTTTTCCGTCGATCAGCATTCTTCACGAGCCGCATATCACGGTTGTGGATGACGTCGTGGAACGTAAAAAGACACGTGCTCCCGCCGAAGCTTATCTGAAATTCCTCTACACCGAGGAAGGTCAGGAAATCATTGCAAAGCACCACTTCCGCCCAACCGATCCCAAGATTTATGCCAAGCACAAATCCGAGTTTCACGATTTGAAACTGTTCCCGATTACCGATCTGGTTCAGGGTTGGGACGAAGCACAAGCCAAATTCTTCGACGATGGCGGCGTGTTTGATCAGGTTTATCAGTCCGTCAGCGAAAAACAGCCGGCGAAATGATGGCCTTGTAGCCAATCTCGCCCGAGATTGGGTCGGGTGACTAGATTTTCATTCCGAACTCCCAAGGTCTCGCGACCTGGGCTACGTCGAATCCGCAGTTAAAAAAGCATCGTGGCGATGCCTACTCGATCCAAGTCAGTGGTGCAGACGCCGTGATGCTTGGCTGTGAACTGATTCGAAATCAAGCATCTCCTTTGCCGCTACCCACTCAGGGATCGTGACGCTATGTCCGTGAATAATCGTCGAATCTTGCCTGGCTTTGGCATCAGCCTCAGCTTTTCAGTCGCCTATCTGATGGTCCTGGTCCTCGTTCCATTGATGATCTGCGTCTGGAAGGCGTCAACTCTGTCCATCAATGAATTCTGGCTGACGGTATCCAGCCGCCAGGCTCGTTCGGCCTATTGGGTTTCTGTAAGCACATCCTTTGCTGCGGCATTGGTTGATGTCTGCATTGGAACATTAGTCGCGTGGGTCCTGGTCCGCTACGAATTTCCCGGCAAAAAGATCATGGATTCGCTGGTCGACCTGCCTTTCGCTCTGCCAACTGCCGTCGCTGGATTGGTCTACTCAAGCTTATATGCTCACAACGGCTGGCTGGGACAATTCCTATTCCCCCTGGGCATTGATACATCCTACAACACCTTGTCGATGATTCTGGTCTTGTCTTTCATTGGCCTGCCGTTTGTCGTCCGTGCGTTGCAGCCAGTTTTGGAAAGCTTCGATTCGGATGTCGAGGAAGCCGCGGCGTCTCTGGGAGCGAATCGAGCTCAGATCTTCACACGTGTCATTCTTCCGGGGCTGATGCCAGCGATCTGGACAGGTTTCGCGTTGACGTTTGCACGCGGCCTCGGCGAATATGGTTCGATTGTGTTCGTGGCCAATATGAAGCCGTTCCAGACAGAGATCGCCCCCTTCTTGATCGTGAAGCAGCTGGAGCAATTTAATTATGACAAAGCGGCCGCGATTGCTGTTGTGATGTTGTTTCTGTCGTTCAGTTTGCTCGTCATTATCAACTACCTCGAATGGCGGAGCCGAGCCCATGCACGCTAAAGGATCAAGCCTGATGGCTCCCAAAAACTGCCAGACAGGACGTCACGCGCATACAGAACCCGCCTGGGTTCGCTATCTGCTGATTACGTCCGCAGTGCTGATCATGGCAGTACTGGTTGTCATTCCCGTGGTGAATGTCTTCTACCAGGCATTGGAAGACGGTGTTGGCACCTATTGGAAGCAATTGGTCCAGGATCCGAACACGCGGCACG
>JAQGHT010001106.1 GCA_028291565.1 Planctomycetaceae bacterium
TTGCAGCTTCAGCTCGATTATGCCAGAACATCACTAATAGCCGCAAGTGTTGAGTGCGACTCACGCTCAACGGACCAATGCAGCACACTCAGTCAAAGCAAACCGAAGCGTCAAAAACTCGTAGATCTCAAACTGGATCTCGAAATCGCTTCGCCGGGCGGGGGCAAATGAGACACCGAGGGGCAAATGCCCCTCGGATCTCTCGTACAATGTGGTCGAGTCATCAATCGTTGAAAGGAGGCCCGCAAGCATCGCCTTTTTCAATCAGCACACTCTACTTTTCAACTTCTAGTAACTCGGGCAAGCCTTGGGCTTTCCTGAGTTTTTTCGCATTCTTTGCAGGACCGAGACTGATGTGACGCATGGGACTTGGGACCGGAGAATCAATCATTGTCGGAGGTAAGTATCAAGAGCGCGAAGCTATCGCTTTTGAAGTTGCGCCGTTTTGACGCGGTGCGGATACTCGTACCATCCAAGAATCTCGCCCCCACTGACGCGGAGTCAGTGGAGCGCTGAATGGCCAGCTAAAACAATCGATTCGAAACATTCCTCAACGCTCATGTCTGGTTTGCCCCTCTGCCGCCGCGAGGACACGCTCAATCATTAAAACGCGGTTCGATGGCGGCGGCAGAGGGGCAAACCAGACCACACGTTGAGCCAGCATTTTTGAGGGGAATTGATTTAGCCTGCCAATCAGCGTTCCACCGACACGGGGTCGGTGGTGGCGTAGTGCCATAGAAATAGCGCAACTTCAAAATGCGCAAGCGAGTGCGTTCGAATTGGTTACGATCTATCGGTGCAGAATCAAGTGGGTAACACTCTGTCGCGACTTTGCTGACGCACCAATCGGTATCAAGTCACGTTGACTCGCTCGCTCGCTTGCGCTGCGGGCTTGTCGAGGCCATGAATAATCCGGGATAGCAGTCCTATCTCCGAGCCCTATGGGATCCGATACAGTCCCTGGCCTTCAATTGCAACAAAGAAACCGGGTAGGACATTCTTCCATCGATCCTGCTTGCCGTCGGGCCAGTCAATGACCAATTCTTCAAAGGCCCGCATTTCACCCAACGGCAGGTGAATTTCCTGGGCGGAGGCCGACTGGAATCCGCCGCCTCCGGCGATGACGCGCATCAGGACGGGAGACACTCCGTGAGCCGTGATCCGGGTTCCAATCCCACTCCGCGGCGATCCATTCCGGCCGACCGCCTTAATGATCACACTCGTGCCCGGCGCTGGAGTTTCATTGAGCAACAGGACCGAGGGGTCGAGCTGTTGCGCCATGACCAGATCCAGATCGCCATCTCGATCGATATCACCCGTCGCAAGCGAGCGGCCAACCCATTTTGCGGCGAAATAGCTGCCGGCGGTTTCCGCGACATCAGAAAACCGGCCGTTGCGTTCGTTCCGAAACAGATGCGGACGCATCCGGTAAGGTTCGTCTTTCCACGTCAGATCTTCGATATGCCCGGTGGTAATGACGAGATCCAGCCAGCCGTCATGATCGATATCGAAAAACTCGGTTCCGAACGCCAGGGTACTCCGACTCGGCGGCCCCAATCGGGAAGCGGACGACAGGTCTGCGAATCCTTGACCCGCCAGATTGCGGTAGAGTGTGTTGGTCTCCAGATAAAAGTTCGTCACAAACAGATCGATCCATCCATCCCGATCGTAGTCACCCGCCGCGATTCCCATTGCCGACGTGGCGCGTCCTTCTCCGTTTAAGGCGATACCCCATTCCGACCCGCGCTCCTGGAATCGAGGCAGGGCGATTTCCGCCCCGGATGGATTCTGCGGGCCGCTCGACGGCGTTTCATTGATGTACAAAAAAGATGGCACTCCGTCATTCGCGACGTGAATATCCAGCTTTCCATCTCCGTTCACATCGACCGCGACGACTCCCAATCCCTTTCCATCCGGCGTCGTAATTCCAGCATCTTTCGAGGCATTGATAAAGCCGCCGTGTTGATCGTTCACAAACAACAAATCATCCACCGCTGGCATCAACGTCGGAGGACATTGAATCGTCCCCGTCGGACTGAGGGATGACCTGCAAATCATGGGGGGATCGTCTTCAGCCTTAACATAAGTGACAATGTAGATGTCGAGCCAGCCGTCGCCATTGAAGTCGGCCAGAGCCACACTCGATCCCCAGGAGTCCACGATCACATGTGCCGACTCTGTGACATCCCGAAACGTCCCATCTCCGGCATTCAACCAACATGATGACCGGCCATACGCGTTAATATAGAGGTCAGGAAAGCCATCCGCGTCGATATCGCCGACTGCGCAGCCCGTGTGAAATCCTGTTGCTGTCAGCCTGGCAGAGGCCGTGACGCTTTCAAGATTTCCCGTTTTGTTTCCGACTTCTGAAATCGAAAGACGATTGCGGAATAACTCATTGGAAAGATCCTGATTGAATTTCTTGAGAGGTAACTTTCCGCCCTGAGTGAAGAACAGGTCAAGTTGTCCGTCGAGGTCATAGTCAAAAACAGCGATTCCACCACCGTTGACTTCCATAATGCGATTCTCGCCGCGAATGTCATCATAGCGCGTGAAATGAACACCCCAATCCTGCGTCACGTCGCGAAATTTCAAAATCGTCCCCTGCAGGGGCAACTGTCCCGTTTTAGAATTCGAGGGGCGTGGAACTACCAATGTTGTCGCGAGTGTTGGTGTCTGTTGCTGTGGCGTTGTCGCTGCGACGGGTACAGACGGGGCGGAACCGCAACCCGCCATCCAGATCAGAGAAGTCACCATCAGCAGCATTGCACCGCGCACGGTTAAGAATGAGACGTTTGAGCGCGGGGATAAATATTGAAAAAGACTCATTCGTGGCCACGAACCGGATAAATAGAGGGTCTGAGGTGGGATCAATGTTGGCCCTGCAATTCTTGATAAAGAGATGCCACATTCAGGCGTCTCGATCCACTTTGGCGAAAGTGCGGCGATGTCGCGGAAAGTCTCGCACGTCTCGAAGCGTGTGCATGTTCCCTCAACGCTGGCGATTCTGGTTGGGCCAAGTCCGTACTTGCAGCGTACCTTGTCCCTCCACAAATTCGAACCTTGATCGAAGCTTCGTGTATCAGCCGAATTCCACAATGGTCGAACTCCTGGTGGGACGAATCGAGGCGTTTTGCAGGACGCGATTGCCATGTCTCATTTCACGCCTGGTGAAGAATTCGGGCCCGGCGCTAAACGGGACTTGAATAATTCCACATGAGCAAGAACTCGGCGATTCTGCGGAGCAAACTTGCGCGCAAATTCTGTCATCACCCAGCCTTCCCGGTCCATTCCCAGATCGGCACAGAGGTCCGCGACGTCCATGAATGAATTCGGGTCCGATGCTTGCCGGAGTCCCTTATCGAGGTGGTTTTGGATTCGCCCCAGTCCGGTTGCCATTTTCAGAGCATGGGCCCGCTTCGGCATGTCACCGAGCGGTATCGCGGCGTTCGCGATTCCCATCCACGCTTGACCAGATGAACGGTCGCTCTGAATCACTCGTTCGTATGCAGCCATTGCTTCTTTCGCACGGCCATTCCGCAACGCGTGGTCGCCGCGCTGCAGCAGCAACAGCCAGGGATCTCGTGCGGTGCTCGGTGGCAATCGCGCCATCAGCTGGTCAACTTCGTCAGGGGCATCGGCTTCGGTCAGGCACGCAATCAGGGCCGCCAGGGCGCGGAGATCCAGAGGAGATTCAATAATCACAGCCTCAAGTAATTGTCGGGCTTCCTGGAGTTTTCCTTGTCCTGTCAGGTATCGTCCCTTGGCGATCCGCATGACGGTATGAGTCGAGTCCACGGAGTAAAACTCGTCCATCCAGGCAATTGCCTGCGGCCCGTTCCACCTGAGTTGGCTTGGAAAGCAGGCGGCCACAACTTCGAAATTGTCCGCCTCGCCCCGTGCAACAACACCTTTCAATAGCAGGTGCCGTTCTTCAAAACGGAGTTCCACCTCCAGAATGTGACGCAGTAGTTGCCGAGCATCAACCAGCAGCTCCTGCGAAATCGTAGGTGTGATTTCTTCTAGCTCAATAAGTTCACGCAATTGTTGCTCGGCATCAATGGCGCGATGCAAGGTGAGTAGACTGCGGCCTTGTTGATACCTGGCCATTCGTCCGTACACTGGATGTGAAGAGGGAATCTCGGCGAAGCAGATGACCGCGTCGGCGAGACGATTCCGTGCCAGATACCACTCCGCAAGCCATGACAAGACATCATCGCGATCGGCACTCCGGCCATATTGTTTCTCAAAGGATTTCCTCGCGATCTCGCATTCTTTCATCGAAATTGCCGGCGGCATGGATAAATTAACAGTATTTCCAAAGTGGCGCCAAGCAATCGCGATGATGCAAAGTCCAAACACAAAGAATGCCACCAGCCAGAACCTGCGTATGGGTCTTAGGCGTTGCTCCGTTGATCCGAACGAATTCTGAATGTGTGACATGGTGTCTTGCGCGGGGGTCTCTAACTAATGTTATCGCGGATGGAAACTGTAGCACCAGTTGAGGTCGCGTTTGCACCATTCTGAGCCGGACATTCAGGAAAAATTGACGAGCGGGACTGTGGAGGGGTCAATCAAGAAGGGACATCTGGTTCGAGTTATGTACGGCGGATTTGCCTCAACTGTCGCTGAGGTGACATTAATGTCCAGATCATATTAGCAACTTTTTTGTGATTCCTGGTTGACACCCTTCAAATTTCGATTGACTCAATCGATTGGGCGTACGTATTCTGTACTAGTCGAATGTTGGAACGATGCCCAATTCTAGGGTGAATTGTCTGTTTCTCTAATTTCCCGTCCCCCAACATCTCTCGACCGTGAATTCCTCAATGTCCTATTTTTCTAGAGGTGCTCGGCCATGAAAACATGGAATCTACAGCGGTCCCGGAAAAACGCATTCACCTTGATCGAGCTGCTGGTGGTGATCGCCATCATCGCAGTCTTGATCGCACTTTTGCTGCCGGCTGTGCAGCAGGCTCGCGAAGCGGCTCGCCGTTCGCAGTGCAAAAACAACCTGAAGCAAATTGGGCTGGCGTTGCATAATTATCACGATACGAATTTAGTCTTCCCTCCTGCCATGTGGTGGTATGGCCTTAATTATGCCGGCACTGGGTCCGGCATGATCGGTTCGATGGGGCCCAGCTGGATTCACTCGATTCTGCCAAACCTGGATCAATCGGCCCTGTTTAATCAGTCCAATTTTAACGTTCCGCTCAATCAAGGGACCAATCCGCAGGTGATCAATAAGACGATTCCGTCCCTGTTGTGCCCCAGTGATCCGAATGCGACTTCCGCCAACATGTACACGGACCAGACGGGTTTTCCGATGGCTCGTGGCTGTTACGGCGCTTCAGGATATGGGGCGGCGGGTGGTACAAGCCTGTACACACAGGTGGCGAATTCGGATCGCGGTCTGTTCGGGTATAGCAGTCGGAGTCGAATTGCAGATGTCTCGGACGGCACGTCGAATTCGGTCGCGGTTTGGGAAATCCGCGCCGGCATCTCTGGAGGGGATCCCCGCGGAGTCTGGGCCAGCGGCCGAGTCGGTGGTGGTCTGTTGGCGAATTGTCTGAACCCTCCGGTCGGCACCGGCGATTGCTACGGGATTAACGATAAAACTCCCAGCGGCGACGATGTTTGGGGAACCGATGGCAACATGAGTTCCGCAGCCAGCGGACTTGATGCGATTGGAGCTTGGACTGGCGGCGATGGTCAATCGGGGCCCAAAAGCCGCCACGTTGGTGGTGTCCATGCCTTGTTGGCAGATGGTTCGGTTCGATTCATCAGCCAGAATCTCAATGGAAATACTCATCGCAGTTTGATCGGTATCGCCGACACGAACGTCATTGGAGATTTCTAAATTTGCCTTGACAACCTGTGTTTTGAACCCACCTCCTACTTCGGGGAGCTCGATTGAGAATTCAAAGGAGCGTCCGGCAACTTGCTGACAAAAGACAGGTTTGTCAGCATTAAGACTTATTGGTTTCGATGAAAGATGATTGCCGGCGTCTCATTTGGGACGCCGGTTTTTTCACTTTCAACGTGATACCGGACGAATATTCAATCTGAATACATGTACTAAAGTTAACTCGTCCGGAAGATGCATTGGCGTCATTCATTGTTTTACGGCGAATTCTCCTCGCTCGCGAAAGTGATTTTCGCTTCCTCATGGCTGCAGTAGAGCACCTTTGCAGGAATAGCCAATGCCGTTTCAAGTCCGTCTTGGTTGGGTACAAGTTCCCGATTTCTCATCTCCAGCCGATCTTCCTTAGTCATTTGTTGGTAATAGGTTGCATTCGTCGGGTGGCAAACGTCGGCGTGCGGAAGGCATTCAGACGAATCTGGGATTTTTTCTCAATTGTGGATTTAACCTAATTTAATTATCTTGACTGTTGGAAGATCCCGGTTTAGCATTGACGCAATGCAGTTGTGACCGCGCAAGGTGGCAGTCTTTCTTTATTGCGCGGTCCATTCTCTTTAGTCTCTCGATTCTTTCAACTTAAGTTCTTGTCTTAGGTTATAGAGAACCGATATTTCTTATTTGTTTAGAAGTTAGTTGGTATCTCGTTTTGTTGTTCGTTTTTGTTTGGAGGTGCTGTTTGCAACGCTGGAATGTTCGAACTGTTCGTAAGACCGCTTTTACCTTGATCGAATTGCTTGTGGTCATTGCGATCATCGCGGTCCTGATCGCACTTTTGCTGCCCGCTGTGCAGCAAGCCCGCGAAGCCGCCCGCCGCTCGCAGTGCAAAAACAATCTCAAGCAACTTGGGCTGGCGTTGCATAATTACCACGACACGAACCTGGTTTTTCCACCGGCCATGTGGTGGTATGGAACGAATTATGTCGGTGGCAGTTCGACACAAATCGGTTCGATGGGACCGAGCTGGGTTCACTCAATTCTGCCGAATCTGGATCAATCAGCCCTGTTTAATCAGACCAACTTTAACGTTCCGCTCAATCAAGGGACCAATCCGCAAGTAATCAACAAGTCGATTCCGTCCCTGTTCTGTCCCAGTGATCCCAATGCGACTTCCGCCAACATGTACACGGACCAGACTGGGTTTCCGATGGCACGTGGCTGCTATGGGGCGTCGGGCTATGGTGGCGGCTATTCAACCCAACTCTACACCGCGGTTCCTGCTTCTGATCGCGGCCTGTTCGGATATGGCAGCCGAAGTCGAATCGCGGATGTGAGCGATGGAACTTCTAATTCCGTTGCTGTCTGGGAGATTCGCGCCGGTATTTCGGGTGGAGATCCTCGGGGCGTCTGGGCGAGCGGCAGAGTTGGTGGCGGCATGCTGGCGAACTGCTTGAACAACGGCAGCAATTACGGCACAACCGGTGATTGCAACGGAATTAATGACCGAAACAATGGGGGCGATGACGTCTGGGGAACCGACGGGAATATGAGTTCTGCAGCAAGTGCCAGTGACTCAATGGGCGCCTGGAATGGCGGCGATGGACAAGCTGGGCCGAAAAGTCGTCACACAGGCGGGGTCCACGCCTTGCTGGCGGACGGTTCAGTTCGATTTATCAGCCAGAACCTGAACGGGAATACCCATCGCAGTCTGATCGGTATCGCTGACACGAATGTCATTGGCGATTTCTAATTGAATCAAATTCGGGGGTGCGAGCTTTCGTGAGATACGATAGGGCTGTTTTCGATTGAGATGGAAACAGGGTGCCAAGTCTTACAAAAGTTTGTATTATCGCAGGAATACTGCCGGTGTCTTATCGTGAGGCACCGGCTTTTTCGTAATTTCATTTTTGTCCAACCTAATTGTGAGGTGTAGAGCCATGCGTTCAATGGTCCTAACAGTAACTGCCTGTACTATTTGCGCCATTTTTTCGGGATGCGGCCCGGAAGCGAAAAAAGTCGTTGAACCGACGGCTGAGGAGAAGGCCAAGATGGGGCAACAACACGCGGCAGCAACCGAGGCAATCAAGACCGGTCAGGATCCTGCCAAGGCGATGATGAACGCCGGCGCAACGCCAGCGACGGCCCCAACTGCGGGCGGACATGGAAAATAGCGCTGACAACGTCAGCCTCTGATTGATTCACACTCTGGTTTGCAGTTGCCGCGATGAAAGTCGCGGCATTCTTTTTTCTTTGATCGCTCAATTTTCGCGTGGCGATCATTCACACATCGAGTCGCCTGCGACTTCGGTTTTCAGCAGGAATGAGCGGCCGCATACCTTTTTAGAGATGAGTCGTCACTCACAGTATCTTCGACAGGAATTACTGGCCGCAAAGACGAGGGGATTCGGGGCAACATTCTGAGGCAACTTTGTAAGTCTTGCAAATGGAGATCCTGTTCCAGCAGAATCTGCCGTGTTTCGCTGAGTTCCGGTGGTTTTTTCGGCCTGCCGAGATCGAATCAGGCCGCGCAGCCTTATCGTCTCAAGTAATTTCTTCGGAACAGTCGGAATAATTTGTCTCAATGGTCCAATCGGACCGATGAAATACGTCAGTGATTCTTGGGCGAAGCCGTACGCTTCCAATGCGTGGTCAATCGGCGGTCGCAACGGAGGGTCATGCCGTGACTTGCTAGTTTGTAGTTTATGGCAAGTCAGCAACAAGAATTCCAAGACGGATTTCGGAGTGGCCCGGCGTTGCCGCCGGGACGATTTATCGGACATTTGAGGTGCTCCGATCGAGTCGGCTCCAAGGCAGGCACACGGAGGAAGGAGACTAGTTCATGCGACGATATCACTCATGGCTGGCAGCACTGGGCATCGCCGCGGCGACCCCCGGTTTGGCCTTGGCGGGGCCATTCTCCCTGTTTTCAGGAGACCGCGAGTCCCGCCCCGCGTCTACCACGGACGCAAAAGAAGCGAATACCAAACTGGCGAACGATGTCGCCAAGGCACTGCGCAGCGCTCGTCTGGTCGGCTACGACATTCAAGTCGAATGCCGCAACTGCGTAGCGACGCTACTTGGAGAAGTTCATACCGCGCAACAACGGG
>JAQGHT010001124.1 GCA_028291565.1 Planctomycetaceae bacterium
TTCGGGGACAGTCGGTGTTCCCAGGATCTGTATGTCTTCCACTGTTCCGTCAGAACGGGCCTGGGTTGTTTGAATTGAGAGCCACGGATCGATATCCGCCGTGAGCGTTTCCGTATGCACTTTTGTCTCGTTGACATAGACCGTGTATTCACGATCTTGCACAACCAGGCGGTAGTCTGCGGTCGCACTCTTGAATTCCAGCTTCTTCGGGAATTCCCGTGTCCGCGCGCGTCCCTGCATCCGCCGCATAAACCATTCGTGGTCATCTTTCAGCTCGATGCCAATGCAGGCATACATCGGGCGGATTTCTCCTGTGGAGGATGTTGTTTTCCGCATCCGCAATTCAAGATTTCCGGCGAGCGGCGATTGAAAATAGAGTGCGGTATCTCCATTGCCAGCCAGGAAGCGCGCCTGCCCCCGTGCACCTTGCCAATCGGCTGGTCTCTCCCCTTTCGCTCGCGACTGCGCCGTCAGATGACTGACAGTCGTCCATTGAGACAATCGGGATGGTACTTGTCCCTGGGACTGAGCATTGTTCACAGCAGCATGCAACATGGCACGCCACGACGAATCCCATTCGCCCACCTGACGATTGCTGTCCAGGTGAGTTTTCGCCTGCTCGGCAACTTCCAACCGAACTGATGGGCGGTCCAGCATGGCCCGCAATGCGAGTAACTCGGCAAACGGAATTTCTTGAGGCATCGCTGGATCCCGGGATTTCATCGATTCCATCAAGGATTTGAAACCTATCGACGCTGCGGATTCGTCACCTTGCGCACAGGCCAACATGATTTTGAGAGCCTGGTGATCCCGGCTAATCTCGGGGACTTCTCTTTGGGCAGCCAGGATTGCCTGTTCCAATTCCTTCAAGCGCTTCAGTTCAGTCGCGGTCCGGACTAACTCCATCGCCGGCGCCACCAGCTCTCCGCCAAGATGTTGGCGAGTTCCTTTGAGTTTCGAGATCGCCTCGGCGGCCGTCACGAGCGGCGGGTCGACTGGCGTGAAGCCTGCCTGCAACCGAAGCGTGGGATGCGTCGGGACAGGCAGGACCCATTCTCGCAGCATTTCGTACCGTTGCTCGGGAGCCATTCCCCGCGCCGCAATCGCGACTTGGTAGGCGCTGTCGACAAATTTCTCTTCGTGAATCAGTAAATGCCGAGCTCGCCGCAAAGAAACACTTTCCTCAGGATTTTCGGGAACGAGAAGATTCGACAGCTCTTGCGGAGTCATTTTTGCCGGCCAGTTGCCTGACAGAACCACGTTGCGGACCTTGGCCGCCGTCAGGTTTCGGTAGTGGAACAAGGCGAATTGACGGCTATTCACCGATTCGACAGGACGTTCGAAAACCAGTTCACCATTCAATTTGAGCCGCATTGTTTCTCCGGCAGTGGAAATCTCAACTTGATTCCACATTCCCGGCTTGAGCGGCAAGTTCGCCGGACCTCGGCGATTTTGTGGCTCGTCGGCAACATTGCCCGGTTCCAATCCCTCAGTGTCAACCGGATCCAGGGCCAACCAGTGGACTCGGACGCCTGCCGGTTCCAACAACATTGCCAGGCTACCTATCGCAGGATGAACGTGCGTCTTCCCAGGCTCGTACAGGAACTCATACTTGAGTTGCTCGCCATTGTGCAGCGGGCGAAAATAGCGAAAACAACCCTGCGTGAATTCGGGAGCAGCGGCATCGTAGCGACCGTTCAGAATACTTGACTCGACATGCCAGTCGACAGGACGGCCTTCATTCTGTTGCAGAGCCCGCCTGGCGAACAGATTCTCCGGGAGTTCCCGATTCAAAAGTCGCGGTGCAGTTTGTTCGCCCTCTGCTTCATCCCAGCCCTCCCGGCGATCGTCCAAAATCAATTCCACCTGTCGCGGTATCTGTGGTTCACCCGTCAACTGCAGGTTGCGAAACACAGACCGCCGATAATACAGACCCTGCAACGACAACCAGGGACTGGTGGCACTCGGTGCGAGTTCTTCATATGCCAGGTGGCCATTGCAATAGAAGCGAATGGCTTGAGGCGTCACTCGGACCGAATAGCGATTCCAATGATTTTCGGCGACTGGTATCGCACCGCGCTGGACGAATTCGTGTCGTGAAATCGGCCAGATTTGCACGTCCTTATCCCGGACTTGAGGCTCCGTCACCAGTCCGCCATACCCCAGGGAACCTTCCGAGAAATTGGAACTGTGCACTTCCGCTGAGAACTCAAATGATCCAGTTAAAGGGTAACGGAATATCAAACTTTCGGCTTCGAAGCCTCCCAAACAAACCACATGGCCGGCCTCGGCGACCCACCAGGCAGGCGGACGGCTGTTATGTGTGTTCAATGGAGGATTCCCAGGTCTCCAGAGCCGCAGATTCGGCTGCCGAAGACGCTCCTGATCGGGCGGCGTCAAGCCATGCATGGCCCCCTGGGCGACGACCCAACCCGCATGAGGCAGCCTGGCATTGGGCAGCCGCGACTGTTGCTCGACTGCCTGGTTTTCTCGCAACACTGCTGTGGCAAATTCCCGACCTGTGTTAAAAGTCAGATCGCTGGTCTGGGCCACCGCCGCAATTTCCAGGTCGAGTAAACGCGACTCCGCGTAAGTCGAAACGTTCATGTCGTTTCGAACCAGGGTTTTGACCCGCTTGCGGCTCGCATCCAAAAACAGATTCAATTTCAAATTGGCGTCGCGATCACCTCGGGCAATTGCGACCAGTACGGAAAGTCCTTCAGCATGCGGCAATTTTTCCGTCACGGCCTGATCTGCCAGAACCTGCAGTTCGTCCAGCCGCCCCGCTTTCCCGGCCGCTTCAACTAACAGCGAAAAATTACTCGCCAATCCGATCTGTGGCGGTGGCCCCAAGGCAATTTCACGTGGAGTCAAAAACGAAACAGGTGCCTGACGTCCCCGTAAGAAGCCGCTGAAATAACGGAGCGACTTTCTGTTTTCATTCGGCAGAGTCGAGTCTTTCAACAGCGCATAGCGGGTATCTGGAGTCAGAGCCCGGAGATGCCAGGCGAAGTACCAGAGCGGAGTCGAGAGGGCCGCGGTACGTGCGGCCGGCTCTCCATAATTCTGACTGACTGGCAAATCTGTCAACCGACCCAGGTATTCGAGCAACAACGGAAACTCAGTGTGCGGGGCAATGGCGTCAATCAGAGTTGTCAATTCAATCCGCTGTTTGTAGTTCACGTAATCAAGATTCGGGCCGTATTGATTTCGCTTGGCCTCCAGTTGTTCGTCAATCAAAGTTCGAAGTTCGTCCGTCTTGTGCTGAGCGAGATAGTATCGGGTCAGCAGTGATCTGACGTGATCCGCTTCATTCGGGTTTTGTTTCGACAAAATCGGCAGTCCCGCCACAAGTACCGGCGCCGCGTCCATTGCCAGTTCCGTTCGAGTCATTGCGACGCTGGCGGCCTGCGCCGCGGTGGTCACTGTACGAATTTGCGGATCGGCCTTGACAAGTTCTGCGAGGAGTTTCAGCGGTTGTACCGCGCCGGCAGTCTCGTTTGAGGCGATCGCCAATTGCACCAGCAGCACGTTTCCCTTAAGCAACGACGACGGATTCGAATTCCGCGCGGCGATCTCCTTCCGTAATGCGTCGACTTCGTTCGCGGCGACCGACCAGAGAACCAGTTCGTGTCCCAAACTCTTAGGAGATTGCAATTTCGTCAAGGTTTGTTCGTAGAGCACGATCTCTTCCCGCCGCGATTTCGGGAGAACAATGTCTTTGAATGCGGCGTAAATCTCTTGGGGTGGATGTCCCTTCTCCCTCCAGGCATTGGAAATCGCCAGCAGGCGACTGGAAATCGTCG
The DNA here is from genome assembly GCA_028291565.1 of Planctomycetaceae bacterium. Taxonomy (GTDB): domain Bacteria; phylum Planctomycetota; class Planctomycetia; order Planctomycetales; family Planctomycetaceae; genus JAKFVC01. The sequence goes on from JAQGHT010001124.1 coordinate 3,807, forward strand.
AAACGCTGTTATTGAAGAGACTTTCGTCGATGACTACCGGTTTACCCACTGGTTTCGCCACACGTGCTGGCACGACATTGGTGGGAGTTGAGGGCCCCGTCGGAACCGAAAGCGTCGTCATGACACGGGGTGAGCTTCTAACAGGACCACTCGAGCCGCTCACGTTCTGGTTGACGACGGGATCGGCAACTAAAAAGCCTCCGGCAAGCGATTCTCGCATCGCCCGTCCGGCCAAAGCCAGCATTTGATTTTCCAGGGCCAGGTCTGCCACGACCATCGACTGACGGAACTGAGTATAAGTGACTGGATAGACGGACTGGCCAGCGTCAACATTGGGCGTCGATTGCACAAGTCGTCCAGAATCGACCGGATTCGTCGGCGTGGCTCGCTGGCCGGAATTCGCGGGAACCTGAGCAGACTCCGTCAGGGTTGATCTTCCGAACTTCTTGACTTGAAACGGAGGTAGCACCAATGTGAGCAATTCCGACAAGTGTTGTTCAGCAGCGGTCACGTCTTTCGACAGTAGAGCATGTTGTGCCAGTTCATAGTGTATAGCGATGGCGTGGCTCGTCTCTGATTGACGTTTCGACGCTTCGAGTGCCCGCGCCGCCAGAAGTTGACCATCCGCCAAGTACTCGTCCCTTTGCAGGCATTTGCTGGCCACAAGCCACAATGCAACTTGATGCAAGGCGGTATTCCGTTGCCGCGAATTGGGCAACTTCCCCTGCATGAGTGGTTCGAGTGGCGTTCGGTCCAAGAATGCCTCTAAATTCGCAAGAGCCGCAATGGATTGCGGACGGTCATTCGCGGCTAGCGCAGACAGTGCATCGACAATCAACACGCTCAGATCTTGCGGACGTTGACGCTCCAATTCTCGAAATCGATCCCGCATCGCTGCCAGGACTTGGGGCGTCGGTTTTTGCCTGCTCAGCAATTCATTCAGCTGACTTTCAATTCTCGGCATACCGTTGGGATTGGACCGCAGTTCCAACATCAAATCCAACGCCGGTTTGTCGACTGGCGCATTGGGAGTCAGCAATGCGTCAGTCCAATCCAGATCCTGACTTGTCGCAAGCTTGGCCATCAGGCGATTCCAGTGAGATTTCGCCTGACTGACAGTCGATTCGACGCTTCGCACATTTGAAGCAAACGTGGTTTCATTTGTCACTGGTTCATTGAGGATCCGCCGATATAGCCGCGCCGCGTTCAAAAGCGAATCCAAATTTTCATATTCCGCTGCAATACTGAAAAGAGTTTGTGTTTTCTGTTGTGCATATGCGGCCGCCAGCCTCGGATCACCGCTTCCTGCTTGAGACTGCTTTTCCATCGTCCCAAGCAATTTCAGGGCTTGCTCACGCTGGCCCAGTTTGATGTAGAGTTTGAGTAATCGCGAACCGGGGCCGTAGGCGAAATCTGAACGAATGTTCCGATCTGGACCGATCTCCAGAGCTCGTTCGTAGAATCTGATGGACAACGGCAGCAGTTCATTGTTTGTTTCGAGTTCCTGGCCGACGTTCCAACGCACGCCGTACGGAGAATCAGCGGAATTCTTCAAAGTCGCAAGACGCTCGAGAGTTGGCCGGGCTGCGTCGATTTGTCCCAACCGCACATCGATCAGCGCAATGAGCAACGGCCCCAGCTTCCAATCGGGGAAAGCCTCCACTTGTTCGGCAATCTCGGACTGCAATTCAGGCAGCTTGTTCAACTCGGCTGCCGCATCCAGAATTCGCCGGGTCATATTCGTCACCCCGAAAGTATTGTTTGCGGATTGAACTATGATAACTCGGCTGAAACCAGTCCAAGGATCATTCTGCAAACGACCGGCGACGGGAAATAATGATTTTTTCCCGAGCTCGTAAATCTCCGGTACGACCCAAATATGCTCGTCAAAAGTCAAATCGTTGAAGAGTTCATTGCGAGAGTCGGGGAACGCACTCGAAAGTCGTTTCAGTAGGGCGATTCCCGCCGCATGCTGGCCCGGAGCGCTGAACAGAAGACGCACCAGTCTCATCGTTTCCGGCCTTGACGGCAGTTGGTGAATGTCGATTTCTTCGAGGACTTTGACGAATTCAGGCACTCTTTTCGCCGACGCGAATGCTACGCTGATGTTCACGAATTCCGTGCGCAGAAGGTCGGGTTGCGCCTTGATCAACAGTAGGTAATGTTCACAGGCCTCATTCAGGTCACCGCTCGAAATCAGCTTCCGCGTGTAACGTAGACGGAGGCTGACGTCGTCGGGCTTGGATTCTAGTAATCGGAGTTCCGCTTTCAGGGCCTGCTGGGGATTGCCGTCCGCGGTGTAGTACTCAGAAAGCAGTGCGACCAGCTGCCCGGATTTGGGAGAACGCTGAAGTTGTTCCTCGGTAATGGAGATCAACTCTTTGAGTTTTCCTGACTTTTTTAAGACCTCAAAGGCCAGGGTCCGCGGAGATTTCGCGACGCCATTCACGCTTCCGACTCGAGTGGGCGAGCGCGGAGGAGGTGTTTGTGAGGCGGGCGACTTTCGTACGATCTGCAGTGCAATCTGCGCCGCCAGTTCTTCGCGCCCCGACGCCTGGTGGGACTGCATGATTTCGACCAGTGAAGGCAACTGACCGCTCGCCTGATTCTGCACGCGCGACAGCACCGCTTCCGCTTGATCGCGCATGCCCAATTGCTGCATCTGGCGAGCCAGATTCAGCTGGGTTGGACCATCGAGACGCAAACCGAATAAGCGTTCGGCCGCTTGCCTGGCCCGGTCCGAATCGCCCAGGCGCGTCGCCAGATTGAGCGCGAGGAGTTCGCGTTCCCGGAGCGATTCCTGGTCGATTGCCGGCATGGTATCGACCAGGGCCAGTGCGTCGTTAAATTGCTGCAATTCCACCTGCAGCTGCGCCACTTCCAGCTTCAGCTGCCAATCCTGTCCTGCCAGCTGGCTGGCTGCGATCAACTGCTGCACCGCCGCGTCCTGTTCGTCGTTCCACCAGTTGAGATAACCGAGTGCCAGATGCTCGTAAAGCCGGTCGCCACCGACCGCTTTTTCCAGACGCTGCACGAAGTGTGTCTGGAGTTCAGGCAGCTCTTCATTCCGACGAAAAGCTTCGAATGCAGTACGTAATACGGTGAGCGCCGGGTCATCGTAATAGGTCCTGGAGGTCGGAAAGGTCATCCTGACATTGATCTCCTGCTTTCCATACCAGATGTAATGCAGTCTTCCAGCAAGCATCCCAGGCATTCCAGGCGTCCGATTCTGTCGAGCCGCGGGCTGTGGGCGATGCAGTCGGCGCATGGCCAGATGGTGATCGAGGAAATGATCGAGCAGATTGAGGCAATCGACGTGCCGCTTGGCCTCGCCATTGATTCCCATGAGCTGAGCAATCGCCCGCGCAACTTTGAATGCCGTCGAATCGGAACCACCACTTCGCATGGCGACGGACCATTTGTCAAACAGCTTCAGA
>JAQGHT010001160.1 GCA_028291565.1 Planctomycetaceae bacterium
GTTCCCGTCGGGCACTGCAGCCTGCTTGAGTCAACATGATTGAAGCATTTCTATCCGATAGAGTTGCCGATCAACGCGTTCCCAAGCTCTGCGTGGGAACGCAATTCCCGGAAGCTCAGCTTCCCGTTTCGCGGAGGACCTGACGCGAAGCAGAGCTTCGGGAGAGTCCGTTCCCATGCCGAGCATGGGAACGAGTTGCGTCCAATTAGCGAGGTTTATCCAACGTGACTTTGACTTTCACATCCTTTTCGTCCCGAACTACCGTCACTTCAATGACGTCTCCGGGAGCGAACTTTCTCAAGGCCAGATCGAAGTCTTCGAGTCCGCCGATTTTCGTCTGATTAATCAATGTGATTCGATCACCGGCTTTCAACCCCGCCTTATCCGCCGGGCTGCCTGGCCCCGTTCCAACCAACAGCAATCCTGGTTTGTCCGTACCGAAATCAGGAATGGCACCGAAATAAGGTCGGCTGCTTTCCCGACCTGGATTGGCCACAGTCTTGATGGCAATGTACTCAGGACGCACCGGATTGGTCACCGTTTCGACTGCGACATGCGCCACCAATTCCGAGACACGCTCCATCCCGTTGATGTTCAGCTTCTCCCAATCATCCGAAGGACGATGGTAGTCTGGATGATTCCCCGTGAAAAAGTGCAGCACGGGGATCTTTTTGGCATAGAATGATGATTGATCACTCGGCCCGAACCCTTCGGGTTTAAAGGTCATCTCAAACTTCTCTGCTTTGCCCAGCTTTTCCAGCATGGCGGGCCAGGTCGGCGCTGTTCCCGTCCCAAAAATCGTCAGCTTGTTGTCAGACAGGCGGCCGACCATATCCATGTTCAGCATGGCAATCGTCTTATCCAGAGGAAAGACAGGCTCGGCACAATACTTCGCAGAGCCAATTAAGCCAGATTCTTCGGCGGTGAATGCGATGAACACAACACGCCGCGGCAGTTTTTCTTTTCGCGCGACAAGCTGGCGAGCCACTTCCAGCAGCACCGAAGTCCCCGAGGCATTGTCGTCGGCCCCATTGTGAATCTCCGTCGAACCGGGCGACAGCGAATCTCGGCCGCCGCGGCCCACATGATCATAATGGGCCCCAATCACCAGTGTCTCGTCAGCCAGGGGACCTGTACCTTCCAGCACTCCAATGACATTTTTGACAACCGTTTGGTGCCGTTCAATTTGGAATTCGCCGGAGGCCGACCAGCCGGGTAGGGCGAAACTCTTCGGTTTCAGTTCCTGATCTATTTCCTTTTCGATGTCGGCCAAGCTTGTTTTTAATGCAGCCCGCAAGACTTCGTCGCACGCCTTGCGGGTCAGATGCCCGATCGGAATCGACTTCGCGCTGTCGTTGCCGCCGTAACCAAATCTCATCAACTTGTCCGGAGCTCCCGCGGCGACTTCGGCCTTGAGTTCTTTGTAGCGATTTGTCGCATTCACTAGTGCTTGCTTCGAAGTCTTGGACTTTTCTTCGTCAGTCGCAGGAGTTGCCTCGGTGGTCAACAAGGCTTCAGCCACGTTTTCACCCTGCTTTGTGAGTTGTTGTTTCGACTTTCCCAACGCTTCGCGCGATGAATACGGATCATCGACAAAGAGAATTCCCACCGCGCCATTGCCGTAGGCGGTACTGACTTTGGTACGTAAATCAGCATATTTCGACTGTCCGCCGTGCGGTCCAGCCAAACCTGGCTTTTGATCGTCACCCTGCCGCGGTTCCCGGCGCATGATGAGCACGACTTTTCCTTTGACGTCCAAGCCTTCGTAATCGCTGTAGGACTTCTCGGCTTTGGCATCGATCCCATAACCGGCGAACACCAGATCACCGGAGAACTTACCAGAGGCGCTGAATGACAGCGGAATGAAGTCCGCTTCCATTTTCAATTCCAGTTTCTTCCCTTCAGGGCCGCTAAAGACCAGCGAGTGTGGTCCGCCGAGTTTGGCGGAGGTCGTCATTTCGAACGGCTGGAAGGCGCCACCTTTGACGGCCGTCACGTTCAAGCCAGCTTTTTCAAATTCCGTGCGAATATGTTCGGCGGCCAGATCGAGTCCCTTCAGACCGATTCCTCGGCCTTCCAACTCATCCGATGCCAGGAATTTGACATCCTTTAACAGTCGTTGCTCCGACTCGGCGACTGTGTCGGCGGCAGGCAACAGCGCCGCGGTCACGACAAACAAACAACCTGCCCCAAAACTCAAGATCAGAGATCGCATCCAGGTCATTGCGGTGGATTCCTCAAAGGGTCAATTCGTTTTGATTGATATTTCACGTGGATGAAAATGTCACATTCCGTACGACGCTGACGTAGTGCAGATGTGACAGCCCCCCGCGAGCAAAATATCTCTCATCCCCTCAAGGGGATATTACTGATTCGAAGCACAGCTTCGACACGCGGGATACTTCTGATTTATTGTGACGAAATCTCCGCATTCCAGGAAGCGTCGTCGTCAAACAGGGTGATATGAGACTGGCTATCCATGCGAATCCGCATTTCTCCGCAATTCCGTCGACGACAAGTCGACTCGAAATTCAGATTCCGGGATTTCTTCAAAAAGCCCCTGAAATTGCGTTGGAACAGAGAGGTCTGAAAGTCTGAGCGGATGCCCGCGAACGACTCGGTAAGCGACCAGGAATCGGCAACCGGCAGCCTGAATTTGCTCCAGGACTCGATTTAAAGATTCTTGAGTACCACCATCGTACCGGGCATTGAGTAGTCGTTCGGCGGTATCACTGCCGATCACAAATGTCATACCAGGCAGAACGGCCGCCTTAGTGACGAATCGCGGAGCATTGGTCAATACCAACGGATGCGTACGGAATTGACGCCGCCTAACATCAATCGACAAAAAGTCCAGCGGGGGCTTATCCACATTCGTAATCGATAGCTCAAAGCCCACCGAACCTCCGAGGCGGCTTTCCGCTACCTGACGCAAAATCTCGTGCCCACGATGCAGCGGATCAAACGCGCCGCACAACAATCCGCGAACCGGACCTACAGGCTGCGCCGCAAACGTGCCATCCGGCAAAGACCACAACAACGGAGACAATCCACTCCAGACAGCTGCCAGACGCGGATCGGCAATTACTCGCTCGACCTGCAATTCTTCATCGGGCAACAAGCCCAGATCGGGCAAAGGCACGATGCCCAGAGATTCCGCGAGGGCGCGAACGAGCGTCTGACCGGTCAACGCCTCTTCATCTTGCCGGCTACGAGCTCCCTTTTTCAAAATCAGCCTGATACTCACCGTCAGGTTCGAAGTTTGCACGGCCGCGAAAAAACGGTGGTCGCCTTTCTTGGGACGATTACTCGCCAGAGACGCAGTGCAACTTAAACCAGCACAATTCCCAACCCTGAGTGACAAAGAAGCATCGTCTTGTCGTTCAGCTGCAGCTTTCGCCGTTGCTGCCAATAATTGACGCCCTCGCTGGCACGCCACCGAAGCCATTGCCAATGCCGTGTGCTCGTCACAAGTATGGTCCGGCCGATGCCCCAGCCATTCAAACAGGGCTTCCTGGAAATATGGCACACGCGCCTCAAGGACCGTCTGCGAGGCACCCGCCACTTCCAACAGTTCGGCAATCGCTGAGGCACCGCCGCCTGTAACAACCAGGACGGTGGGCTGGGCCTTCGCGTGAATCGCTTCAATCAATCGTTGCCAGATGTCCGACCACATTCCACGACAACCTTTCGGCAGGCAGGGCAATGCTTGCCCTATTTCGAATTGAGTCCCTGGAAACGCACGCGAAGGGCTTCAGTACCAGGGCTTTCACAGTTTGAACGGTGACTTCATTTGGATTGTGATGCCACTCTCTTGAAGTCAAGCGTCTGATTGACTTCGTGGTGGAGTATACAAAATGAGGCGATCCAGTCAGTATATCCAGCATGTCCAATAGCGGGAGTTTAGCGAAAAGTGTCTCACAATCTCATGACGTTCACTGCGGTCGCCGTTTTCTTCTTGGCCGGCACACCGATTCTGCAGGGCCAGCCCGCCACATCAAGGGCCGCATCGGTTTCGGAAAGTGAACTGCCCTATAATCAGCAGCCAATCAGCTATTCCGAACGGACTCCGGACGATGCGATTTCACGCTTGCAAAATCAGTTGGACGAAGGCGAGATTAAAATCAAATCGACGGGTAAGCAAGGCTTCTTGCTCGATTTGCTGCGGGCGCTGGACATCCCAATTTCGTCGCAATTACTGGTCTTTTCCAAGTCTTCCGCAAACGCGAGACTCATCACACCTCAATCGCCCCGGGCGGTCTATTTCAACGACGACGTCTATGTGGGCTGGGTCCCCGGTAGTGCGATGATCGAGATTTCAGCGGTCGATCCTATTGCTGGTGGCATGTTCTATCATTTGAAACAATCTCCAGACCAGAATGACGTCGCTGCCCCACTCCGAGGCAATTCCATTCAGCGGGATGAATCTTGTCTGCTGTGCCATATTTCGCGGAATTCTCTGCGCGTGCCGGGCCACCTGGTGCGGTCTTTCACGACCGATTCCGAAGGCCAGATGCGCACCGGGTGGTCTCGAGTGACGCATGACACGCCTTACTACAATCGATGGGCAGGTTGGTATGTCACCGGTGAAGTCGGACGCCTGAAACACCTTGGAAACGTTTACGGTGATCCGCCCGAGCAGAAAATCCTCATTCCCGGCGACCTCAAACGGTACCTGGCGGCAACCAGCGATGTCGTTCCGCATCTCGTGCTGGAACATCAAGCTCAAGGGCACAATTTGATTACGCGATTGAATTACGAAGCGCGACTTTCCATTCCAATAACGGCCGCCGACCCCTTGCTGAGATACTTACTATTTGTGGATGAGGCACCACTGACAACCCCGGTCCGCGGTATTTTAGACTATCAGAAATGGTTCGAAGCACGCGGTCCGCGAGACAACCAGGGACGTTCATTACGTCAGTTCGACCTGCAGACCCGCATGTTCAAATACCGGATGAGTTTTCTCATCTATTCTGCAGCTTTTGATGCGTTGCCAGATCCAATTCGCCTGGAGTTTTTCCGGGACCTAAAATCCTGGTTAACAACCACCGACGCCCAGCATCCAGCAACTCGATTGCCAATTGATGAGCGTCAGGCGATCCTGCAGATTCTGCGCGAAACCAAACCGGGACTACCGAAGGATTGGTAGTTCAAAATTGGGAGACAGTTACGGTAGGCGAGTCTCTCTGAGACTCGCCTACGCGTCTTCCAGGGTCTGATACTGTTCGCGGCCACGAATGAGTCTTTTTCAAGACTTATTCCCGCGATCAAACGTCTCATTCGTAACCGTGCGCGGTGCAAAACATTGATCATGAGCTGGTGGAAAACCGGTCCGACTGATCAATCGTCGCCAAATTCACCTTCTTGAGGTTCCGGGAGCCAGAAGCAGGCAATTGCCCCTACGACATACACACCGAGTGCGATACCTGCGGCGACGTAGGCCATTTTTGTGGGGGCAAACGCGACCTGATCCTTAGGAACTGCGGCCAAGGTAGTGGCCAGCAGGGCAAACGAGGTTCCGATCATGCGGCCCCCAACATTCGCGGCAAAGCTTTCACCACAACCACGCAAGTGCGTCGGATAGACCCGCGGCAGGTAATTTCCCCAGAAGCTGAACTGGGCAACTGTAAAGAAGCCAGCCAGAAAAATTCCGATTCCAAGGTAAGAGACTTTCACCTCGTGAAACACCTTAGACCAGCTCATGTCGAACGAAATCCAAGTGACATTGTATCCCTTGGCAAACGCCAGGAAGATCAGTGGCATCAAAATCAGCCCGGGAATCTGGAAAACTCTCAATAATTTACGACGACTCACAATTAGCACCGCCAGCCAGGCGAGCACAAACCGGCCACAGAGTCCGCCAACTTCTTGAGCTTTCGTATAGTCGGTGGTTGTTTCGCGTTGCAGCTGAGCCTTGGCTGGCGGCTTCAAATCCTTTGAAGCTTCTTTGAATTCCTGCAGTCCCGGTACAATCAATTGCAATTGTTGAATGGCGCCAAACGCTGCCCCATAGCTGCAGGCAAACATGATCGTGGTGACGATCGTCGTACGGCGCAGTTTTGGCTCGAATAACTCACGAAAGCTGGGACGACGCAGTGTGCCGGTTTCTCGCTTCTTCGCCCAGACCGGACTTTCCGGCAAGAATGGTCGAATTACCAGCAACGGAATCGCCGGAATCAGCCCAGACATCAGTGTATAACGCCAAGGTTCGTGACGATGTGCTTCGAGAACCTGACCAAGAATTCCTGTCAGAAAGCCGGGGATCATGATCGTCGGCAACTGAGCCGCCCAATCTTCAGCCAAGGTCGCGGCGAGAGCAACCAGAATTCCACCAATTGACGAGAAGGCTTGCGTGTAGCCCAAGACCTTTTCACGTTGCACAGGATTGGGAAACAACTCAGCCAACCACGCGACTGCGGCGACGAATTCGATGCAAACACCAACAAAGGTCATTGTCCGAAAGATCAACAGCATTTGAATATTCGTAGAGTATCCGGCCGCAAACGCGGAAAAGGCATACAGCAGAATACTCCAGGTCAAGACGAATCGTCGACCGAGGCGGTCAGTTAAATAACCACCAATCAGACCGAAGAAACCTCCCGCGAAAGCCGGAATAAAAAAGAGATATCCGACCCAATTCTGGAACTCGGGAGTCCCGGGTTTGAAATTAGTCAATTCTTCAATCGCGTAACGTGCAATCAAGGGGAGCATCAATAATTCATAGATATCAAAGGCGAAACCAATCGCAGCGATGAAACAGATGAGCCATTGGACCTTCGTCAGAGGCGAAGCCTCATGTGGTGGAGAAGCAGACATCGGGACGAAATCCTTCCAAGGGGGGTCGGGGTGGAAGTTGCAGGATGTTTTTTGGCGGGCAGGCGTTTCAACCTCAGGCAAACTATCACACTTCGGTCACAGAGACAACCGACACCCAATCTTCGCAGCCAAGTCGTCAGACCTTGAGTCTTGAGACAAACTGCGGGGCGACTGACCAGATCTCGAGCGGAATGGGCCGCCTGGAGTTCGTCGCCCAGTCCCCAATCTTCAGCGAGACTGGAAACAGGAAGCTGGACCGATAGCGGAGACGATTCCGCGGGTTTCGCTTCACGACAGGCAGAATATTGATAGAATCTCTACTTCACTCGATTGACCCGTGCCCTAGACTTCTCTAGGCTAAATTCCATTCTGCTTGCAATCCCCGATTCTAAGGGAGCCTGAACAGTGGCTGAAGGCGAACCGGTAATTGTCGACAACTACAAGTTGATCACTGCTCTGGCGACCGGCCAACAGACGCAGGTGTGGGAAGTCGTGGACCAGGGGAATGGCGAAAAATACGCCATGAAATTGCTATTGCCTGACGCTTTCAAGGATCCACTGCAAAAAGCGGCCTTGAAATTCGAAGGCAAGGTCATGGAATCTCTCGACCATCCCAACATCATTAAGTACAAACAACTGTACATTGGGAAAACGCATGGCTACCTGGTGATGGAGTTGTTCCGGGCTCCGAATCTGAAATCGCAGATTCAGGGCGATATTCTGGTTTTGCACGTGCGTCTTAAACGACTCATTGAGCAGTTATCGCAAGGGATGGCACACTTTCACGACAAGGGATGGCTGCATAAAGACTTAAAGCCAGACAACATTCTCTTCAGCAAGGCTGCCGAACTACGAATCATCGATTTTTCGCTCTCTGCGAAACTCAATCCTGGCTTTCTCGCCGGCTTGAGCTTCGGTAAGAAATTTATCCAGGGTACGCGAACGTACATGGCGCCCGAACAGATTCGCTGCAAGAAACTGGGGCCCTATACTGATATTTATAATTTCGGCGTGACGCTCTTCGAAATGTTGACCGGCCGAACGCCCTACGCCGGACACTCCCCCAACGATTTGCTGAAAAAACATCTTTCCGAACCCGTCCCCGCTCCGTCGACTCACAATCCGAATGTGACTCCAGAGATGGACCGCCTGGTCATGAAAATGCTGGCGAAGAAGCCGGAAAACCGACAGAAATCTTTCAACGAGGTGCTGACCGAAATTCGAAATGTGACGTTGTTCAAAGAGGCTCCTGAGGCAATGATGGAGCAACGCGAAACGGACAAGGCGAATGAAGGCTTGAAAGAAGCGAGTCTGAATGAGCGGCGAGATAGTCGCTCCGATGCGGCTCAAAGTAACGCCAAAGCCGTTGTGAATGCTGCGGAAATCGCCGCCGCGAAGACCGGACAGCCTGCTGCGCCGTCGTCACCGACTCCTGCGGCCGGTCCGATTAAAATTCCTGGCGCCACGGCACCGGGAGCCAGTGCTCCGCCGACGGTTCCTACTGCAGGCGGTCCAACTCAGGGCGCTGTTCCACCGGGCATGATTCCCGGCCGTCCACCTCAAGGGGTCCCCGGTGCGGCTGGTCCAGGACCAGGAGTTCCTCCTGGAATGCCACCCCGTCCTGGATTTCCTCCCGGAATGGCGCCGGCAGGCCAACCACCACGGCCTGGAATGCCTCCAAATCTTCCACCAGGAGTTCGCCCTCCAGGTGCGCTACCGCCCGGCGCAATGCCCCCTGGTGCCAGACCCCCGAATCTTCCCCCGGGAGCCATGCCGCCGCGACCTGGTATGCCGCCGGGCGTCGCACAGCCCGCAGGAGCGCGACCTCCTGGAGCACCAGTTCCGATTGGCGGCCCCAGGCCTCAGCTTCCCCCCGGAGTCGTACCGCCGGGCATGCCGCCTCGCCCAGGCATGCCGGCGGTGGCCTCCGAGGCCGCAGGCGGGCCGCAACCAGGCGGACCACGTCCGCCTGGAATGCCACCACAGGGCGGCCCACCTCAGGGAATGCCGCCGCGACCGATGCCTCCGCAAGGGATGCCGGGAGGACCGCCGCCAGGTCCAAGACCCGGCGGTCCGGGCGTACCGCCAGGTGGACCTCGGCCAGGAATGATGCCGCCCGGGATGATGCCCCCCGGACAAGCGCCGCGCCCCGGTGGCCCGTTTCCGGGACCGGCAGGAATGCCCCCCGGAACTCAGGGAGGTCCAGGGCAAGGTGGCCCCAGACCTGCGGGCGCTCCACCCGTGCGCCCGCAGACACCACCACCTGCCGCTGATACTGAGGATATGAGTCTGGACGATTTCAAAGTCAGCTGACGATCACGCGCCAGTGGCAGGCAAAAGAGATTGGCCTTATCAGTCACAACGCTCGCGCGTCCGGTTCTGAGCGATCTTCCAGCTCTGAACCGGGGCGAGCGCACAGCGGCTGATCGAATTGCGAGAATCAAATTGCCGAACTCGCGATCAAGACTTTCCCTGATACAGCTTGCTTGGATTTCGACTTACCTCTAAAATTGGTAAATTCAGGAATCTTATTCTGCGTGTCGATTGAGATGCGATCTCCCTTGTTTGGGCGAATCGCGTTCGGTTCACAGGGAGCGAGCGATGATGCGTGCGCGATTCGTCGTGGCAGTTTTGGTGGCGTCCATCTTCTTCGGCGGTCCGATCACCTCGGCTCGCGCGGGTACGGAGGAAGAACTTTTCGAATCCATGAAACTGTTCATCGATTCGTTTGATCAAGTGGACAGATTCTACGTCAAGGAAGTCAATCGCCGGGAATTGATCGAAGCGGCCTTACGCGGCATGCTCGACCGGTTGGACCCCTATTCGAATTACATCAGCCCCGAGGACCTGGCCCGATTCAATTCGCAAGTCGAACAGGAATTCGGTGGGATCGGAATTCAGGTCGGACTCGATCCCCATAAACGCCTGATCGTTCTGACGCCACTTCCTGGCAGCCCGGCCTATCGTGCAGGTATCAGAGCGGGCGATCTGATTGCCAATATCGAAGGCGAAAGCACTGATGGCTACGATCTGGAAAAGGCCGTCAAGCGACTCAAAGGCAAGGCTGGCGAAGCAGTCAAGATGGGCATCGTGCATGCGGACAGCGGCAAGGTTGAAGAGATCAAAGTCACACGTGAAATGGTGCATGTTTCCACAATTTTGGGGGACCATTACAAATCCGACGGCAAATGGGAGTACATGCTGAATCCCGAGAAGAAAATCGGCTATGTGAGAATCACCACCTTCAGCCGTGATACCGTCAAAGAACTGAAAGAGGCACTGACCCAACTCAAGTCGCAAGGGATGAAAGCGCTGATTCTGGATTTGCGATTCAATCCGGGTGGACTGTTGTCGGCAGCGACCGAAATCTCCGACTTGTTCGTGGAAGAGGGTAAAATTGTCAGCACCAAGGGCCGAAACACGGAAGAGCGAGTTTGGAACGCCCGCAAGCCCGATACGTTCGCCGGCTTCCCAATGGTCTGTTTAGTCAATGGTTATAGCGCCTCGGCCAGTGAGATTGTCAGCGCCTGCCTGCAGGACAACAAGCGGGCCATTGTCATTGGCGACCGAACGTGGGGAAAAGGCAGTGTGCAGAACGTGATTGAAATGGAAAACGGAAAATCCGCATTAAAGCTCACCACAGCCAGCTATCATCGCCCGAACGGAAAGAACATTCACCGATTCCCGGGTGCGAAGGACTCCGACGAGTGGGGCGTCATGCCAACGGACGGATATCGAATTGTCCTGCCGCTGGAAGAGCTGAAGAAGTATGACGATTACCGTCGCCATCGCGATGTACTCAGCGACAAGGGCCCCCCCACGAGTGACTTCGTCGACAAACAAATGGCCAAGGCTTTGGAATATGTGGATGCTCAATTGGCCGAGAAGCCAGCGGAAGCGAAGCCAGCCGAAGCCAAACCCGCGGATGCAAAACCCGCCGAAAAGACCGACGCGAAAAAAGCAGCCCAACTCCAACATTTGAACAGTACGGAAGTTTATGCGTTTTTATTTGAGTACGAATTCATCTTCAAAGCGATTCGAATTCTCAACTCACGCGCGGCATAAATTGAGTCAATGAGGCCCAAATGGGATTCGTGATCGGGATGGACGAGGCGGGCTACGGGCCTAACCTGGGGCCTCTCGTCGTTTCCGCGACAGTTTGGGAGGTCCCCGGAACACCTCGTCGAATTTCGTTCTGGAAAGAGTTTGAAGGACTGATCGTTCAACATACTCCGAAGCAGCGGGACGAAATTCAGATCGCCGATTCAAAAGTCGTCCATGACCCTGTGAAAGGGGTCGGCGCACTGGAACGCGGGGTGCTCGCCGCGTGGAATCTACTGCAGGCTCCAGCGGGCAGTCTATTCAAGCTTTGGGACCACGTCGCAATAGTGCCATTAGGCACAGACCATTGCGAGCCATGGTTCGCATTGGACGATCTGGCTCTGCCACAACAAACCGACCTGGATGACATCGCACGATGGGCCAAGTTGTGGTTTGAACGCTGTATATCGCAGAAGGTGCATCTTCGGGCGATGCGGTCGGATATTGTGTTGACGCGTCGTTTTAATGAACTGACGACACAGCTGGACAGCAAAGGCCTGGCGCTGTCCGGGATCAGCATGCGCTTACTGCAAAGCGTCCTGCCACTGACGCAAGGCCAGCCGACGCAAGTCTGGTGCGACAAACATGGCGGCCGCAATCGCTATGACGATCTCCTGCAAGACATCGCGGGCGACACTTTCATTGTGCGTCTTGAAGAAGGCCCGGAACGGAGCCGTTATCGCATCGGCTCGCTGGAAATCTGTTTTCAAACCCGCGCAGAAGAGCATTTGCCGGTCGCCCTGGCGTCTATGGCCTGCAAGTATCTGCGGGAATCGACAATGGAGCTCTTCAACCGTTTCTGGCAATCACATCTGCCGGAGTTGAAACAGACTAAAGGCTATCCGCAGGACGCACGGAGGTTTCGTGACGAGATCGCGGCGACACAATTGCGGCTGGGAATTGACGATCTCGATTTATGGCGAAATCGATAACGGCATTCCTAATTCTGAAATTCCGTTTGGTTTCGGCAGACGGGTCTTTTCACTCAAGCTGAAATCTGCTTACAATCGAAGAATGAACTTCGGCATTGAGCGATCTGGTCGTTAACCATGAAACTCTTCATGTGATCAGAGCAAACGCTGTGTGATGCCGAACATATCCGTCATTTCGACGAGACGATTCGCGTTGTAATTTGTTCTACTTGCGGGAGTGGACGACACATCTGCGACAGGTGTTAAAAATTGGCGTTTCAACAGACTGTTGGAGCAAAGCGGACGCGGCCAGCCGACGCAAACGGCGTCATCCGCGACAGTGAACGATGCGCCGATCCTCACCGCTCGGAATGTGTCCATTTCAACCGCGTGAAGTATGATGTCTTAATCATTCCTCCGGGAAACATTACAGATGGTACACTATTCGTGTGATCTGTGTGGACGATCTTTGTCCAACAATCGATTCATCGTCAAGCTGGAAGTCGTGCCCGCTCCTGGGAACGGGGACTTGACCGAAGCCGACCTCGATACGGATCATCTCCAACAGGTTGCCGAGTTGCTCGATGAGCTCGACCTGTCCGACACAGTGCCGGATCTGGACGAGTTCAGCACGCAACTCAAGCAATTCGACCTCTGCTCCGAATGTCGCAGGACATTCCTGAAAAACCCGCTTGGACGCGGGCCTCATCGTCGCTTCAAATTCAGTGGCAATTAGAATTTCCACTGCAGTCCAAAATTCCAGGTCTGAATGCACCAGCGGCTATGTGTCACGGAAAGCTTGGGATCGTCCAGATTATAGACGATGTCTTTCGTGGGACGAGCGACGTTGCCAATCAGCAGGAAGTTATACCCCACCAGCATATCTGCATTCGCCAGCATCGGAATGTCATTCAGGAAGGGGATGGCTTGGAACACCTTGGCCTGGAAATTGAAATCTTGAGAGAACATTGGCGAGAGGTGTGTGTGGCTTTGTGTATGATTGAAGAAGGCCGTTTTCGGTGTTCCGGGAGTGGGAGTCGGAAACCCGTCCGTGTATCCATCTCCCATGTTATTCCCATACAAGTTGATGTTTTCATGGTTCACCGTGAGTGCTCCACGGGACTGGCCCCAGAGCAGGAAATGCTTCCCGCCAAATTCGTAACGCACGCCGGCTTCAAGACCAGCAAAATCGCTGGTGGTCCGCGAAGTCATGTCTGAGGCGAAGTTGGGATTACCGAATGGATTGGGAAGAAAGATGGTACTTCCCGTACCGCCGGTGGATGAGGGAATGTAGTTCAGGGCACTATCTTCGCCATGGAATGTGAATTGTTCCCGCACTTTGACATACTTGCCGCCAAACAAGGCCCGCAGCTTGAACCCTTCGGTCTCGAAGAACGGCATTGTCGACCAGGTCAAGTCGCCTCCAAACGCCTGTTCTTTATAGCCCAGTTTAAAGTCAGTATCATAACGCACAGCCCGGCCAATCGCGGTTCCGTCGTTGTACGTGATGACCCCACGCGGAGCGAAAGTATTGGCGTTGCCAGAGTTTCCACGCCCCAACGGTTCATAGACCGAATCGCCTTCGGCTGTCCACCAGCCACGCGCTTCGAATGTTGTTGAATCCGCATTCTGGATGATGAACTTTCCTTGAATACCGTCGCTGGTCAGATCTCCGCCCTGACTGAAGACGCTGGCGTTTACCGGGCCGCCAAGGATTGGATCAGGGCCAACATTTCCAGCCCCAATCGTGTCCGTGCCAGGACGATTGAAGAATACTCGCAGGTACTCGACGCTAAACAGGTATCTCCGGTCACCGTACACGCTGTCGTTGACCCAGATACCATTTTCGCGATACGTCCGATCTCTGACCCGTGTATCGTAAGGTGAAGTCTGCGGCCAGTAGCCGGTTCCCGGCGGTGCCGCGATGGGAGGAGGATAGGCTTGCACCGAGGGATCGCCATAACTCATGCCGCCATCGTAGCCGGCGCCGGGTCCATCCGGATAAACGCCTTGATAGGCAGTCCTGTCCAGAAGTCCGCCGCCTGCGGATGTGTCTGGCTGCGAGCCATCCAGCGAAGGATCCTCGCCGGAATAGTCCGCTGCTGCGACACCCGGATCCGCAGGGGGCTGCGAAAACGGATCGGCAGAGTAATCTTGAGCGGCCGCGGTGTGGATGAACGTGAATGCCGAAAGGCAAGTCCACAGCCAGACCACTTTGGTTTGAATCCGCATCGAAGTGTCCTTGAGTAACAGCCTGCCGATGTGAAGTGCCTTCCCGACTCTGGAAAGCGCCCCCGGGGGTGGGGCCAACCTCCCTCGTGCAATGACAGTGAGCCATTGCGCATCCCCGGCGTACGAACGGAAGTGCCGCCGGAAACGGTCCTAACGGATATATCGGTTGGCGAAGTTGTGAATCTGTAACGATTGTTCCAAACAATCCGAATCTGCCGAGAAATCTTGCGGTCAATGTAACTCATTATCGAGCAATCGGTTTTGGAAAATCGACCAGATCGGCCCTGAGGTGAAAGCTGGTGATTTCGCAAGAAAACAGGCGTATGAAAAGGAGGATTGCATCGAATGCAGGAAATCGTGGGCAGGCATTTCGCAGCTCAAGTCCTGGACCGAAATCGACAATTTGTGTTATTATTTCGCGCACGTACCCCCAATCTCAGGAGCCGCATTCCGTGACCACCCCACCAGCCGCGTCTTTTTCCCTCGCAGATTTGCAAGCCTTGATTGCCAAGATGTATTCGTCAAAAGACGAAGCGCGGGGCATCGAGGGAACCTTCATGTGGCTGATGGAAGAAATCGGTGAACTCGCTACCGCATTACGGGAAGGGACCAAAGAAGAGTTGGCACTGGAATTCGCTGACGTCCTGGCTTGGCTGGCGACCATTGCCAACGTCGCTGGAGTCGACTTGCAAGCAGCAGTGCTCAAGAAATACGGCAAAGGTTGCCCCGGCTGCGGGCAACTCGTGTGCGCGTGCGACGCCAGTGAAAAGCCTTGAGCCGATTTCAATTCTAACCTGCGACCGAGCTCATCCGACTCAGCGCCCGGCACTCGTGCCGTTGATTTCAACAGTGACACCACGAATCTCCAGGCGACCTATCGTAATCACTCGTGGAAACCCTCCTGCTCTGGCTTCGGACTGGTACCTGGAGCGAAAAATCCAGCCTGACGATCGAACCAATCTCTTCGCTGCTATTCACGAAACCACCTTCATTCCCTAAAATCATCAGTTCCCCCCGGTTGGCAGCGGAAACTGGTTACCGAACCCAGGCCAAATCCGACTCAGATCTCAAAAATCTGGGATCAGTTGGCAGTTTTCACCGCCGAGGTACTCAGGCACGGAGCCGTCGATGACGTTGGCGCAGCTTTTGGAGAATAAGTTTCGAGGCGACATCCGCTTTCGTGGTGCGGCCTATTTGAAGGCCGAACGTGTCAGTCTGACGCGCGTCACACCCGAGGATATCTTTGCCATCGTGCGCGATGGCATTGAATATCAGACGCAACTCAAGCGAGACGAGACCCAGGTCAAAATGTTCTGTACCTGCAATCAGGGGCGGCCGAAGGAAC
>JAQGHT010001162.1 GCA_028291565.1 Planctomycetaceae bacterium
GTCACGCCGAATCTGGATGGTGCGGTCGGGGTCACACTGGCCGCCAATTCGGTACAAGATGCTGCCACGAATGGGAATTTCGGAGCGAGTGCTGCGGTGACGGTCGACCGGACGGCGCCCAGCTTGAATATTACACCGAACGGGACCGCGAGCAATGCCAGCCCGATCGTGTTTACGTTCCAATTCACGGAGCCCGTTACGGGATTCACGGCCAGCGATGTCGTGTTGACGAATGGTTCACCTGGAACCTTTACGGCGGTGGATGCTTCGACGTACACGTTGCAAGTCACTCCGACAGTGAATGGTCCAGTCCAGGTTAACGTGGCTGCAGGCGTGGCACAGGACTCGGCCACCAATGTCAATTCGGCTGCGAGCGCGTCAGAAACGTCTGATCGCACGAATCCTGGATTAAGCATCGCTCCAAACGGAGCGATCTCGAATGCCGGCTCCATCCTGTTTACCTTCCAATTCACAGAACCGGTGACCGGTTTCTCCCTGGGCGATATCTCTCTGACAAATGGCCAGGCTGGAACATTCACCGCAATTGACGGTGACACTTATACCTTGGCAGTGACTCCGATCCTGGATGGGACGGTTGCTGTGAATGTCGCGGCGAACGCGGCTCGAGATCCAGCGACGAATGGCAACACGGCCGCGAGCGTCTCTGTGACATCCGATCGAACAAATCCCGGGCTGAGTATCACTCCCAATGGTAGTGCGACCAACTCGAGTTCGGTCCTCATGACGTTTCAGTTCACCGAACCCGTAACCGGATTCACATTAAGTGATATTTCCATTACGAATGGGACGGCCGGAACATTCACGGCGGTAGACGGTGACACATACACGCTGCTGGTCTCGCCGACGTCGGATGGCTTGGTCTCGACGAATGTCGGTACCAATGCGGCTCAGGATATCGCAACGAATGGCAACCTGGCGGCCAGTGCCACGTTCACTTCCGACCGGACTGCACCCGGTTTGACAATCACACCGAACGGAAGTTTGACCAACTCCAGTCCGATCTCGTTCACGTTCCAATTCACAGAGCCTGTTTCAGGATTCGCCGCGAACGATATTGCATTGACGAATGGTTCGGCGGGAGTGTTCGCCACGGTCGATGCCGAAACGTATACGCTGCTGGTGACGCCGTTGGCCAATGGTGTGGTCTCGGTGGCTGTTGGGGCGAATCTGGCTGTGGACGTCGCGTCCAATGGTAATACCGCGACCAGTGCTTCGATTACGAGCGATCGCACCGCACCCACCGCGACGGTGGCAAGCGTTTCGCCGAACTCGCGAACGACCCTGGTCGACAACCTGACAATTGTCTTCAGCGAACCCATCACGGGTTTCGGAATCAACGACCTGGTTTTGACTCGGAATGGCGGGGCGAATCTGCTCACAGCGGGCCAGACGTTGACCACAACCGACAATATGACGTTCAACCTCGGCAATCTGGGTGGCCTGACTGAGGTTGTGGGCAACTATACGTTGCGATTGAATGCGACGGGATCCGGGATCCAGGATCCAGCCGGCAACGCGCTGCCGACAGACGCGACGACAACGTGGGCTCGTGTGAATCCCGTCGTCACCTTGAGTCTCAACAATGCTTCGATTCCCGAAGCGGCGGGGACAGCGGTCCTCACGGCGACCTTGTCCGCGATCACGGATGTTGACGTCACCGTCGGATTGACGTTTACAGGGACGGCCTCGTTCCCGCAGGACTATTCGCGCAGTGCCTCGCAAATTGTGATTCCTGCCGGCAGCATGTCCGCGACGATCACGCTGACCGCAGTCTCGGATAGTGAACTGGAAGCGAATGAATCGATCATCATCAATTCCAGCAGCGTCACAAATGGGACCACCTTTGGACCACTGCAGGCGATCATACAGATTCTGGATGATGATCACGCGCCCGTCTTCACCTCGCCTGCTGCAGTGAGTTTCGCCGAGAACTCGGTGACGCCCATTAACATCAATGCGACAGATGCGGATCTGCCGGCGCAGACAATCAGTTACACGCTGTCCGGCGGAGTGGATCGAGCGAGATTCACGCTGTCCAGCGACGGCAAACTGGCATTTGTGGCAGCCCCCGACTTTGAGAATCCCACCGACATTGGGCTGGACAACGTCTATAATGTACAGATCCGCGCCGATGATGGACATGCCGGGGTGACGTTGCAGAATCTGGCAATCACCGTCACGGATGTCGATGAGATTCCTCCGACGGTCAGTATCGTTCCCGTGTCGATCACTCCACGCAGTGCACCCGTGGCTGCGGTCACGATCGTCTTTAGCGAAGCCGTCAGCGGTTTCGATCTGAGCGACGTGTTGTTGATTCGAAGCGGCGGGAACAATCTCCTGACGGGAGCACAGTCGCTCTCGACGAACGACAACGTCACGTTCACGCTGAGCGGTCTATCAAGCCTGACGAACGCAGACGGCGTGTATTTCCTGACGGTCCCCCAGTCGGCCACAGGGATTGTCGACCTGGCCGGCAATGCCCTGGCGGGTGGTGCTTCGACAAATTGGACGACGGACGTCACGCCACCATCAGCGGTCATCGCGCCGGTGTCACCCGATCCGCGTTATACGCCGGTCAGCAGCGTGAACATTGTGTTTCAAGAACGTGTGAGCGGGTTCCTGTTGAGTGATTTGTCGCTGACGCATGATGGTGGACAGAATTTACTCAGCGGAACGCAAACGTTGACGACGGTGGACAACATTACCTATACACTCGGAAACCTGACGGGGATCACAGGAAATCTCGGAGATTACGTCCTGTCGCTGCAGCCGGCCAATTCCAGCATTCAAGATCAGGTTGGAAATATGCTCGTCGATGGGGCGACCGACGAATGGATTCGAGCGACCCCCGAAGTCACTCTGAGCATGAACACGGCCTCAATCGCCGAAGCCGCCGGCACCGCAACGGTGACGGCCAGCCTGCCTGCCGCGACCGACGTGGATGTCACTGTGGTCCTGGGATTCAGTGGGACGGCGAATTTTCCAGCCGACTATACTCGTGGAGCGACACAGATTGTCATTCCAGCGGGCAGCACATCAAATTCCGTTGTCTTGACTGCGGTGCAGGATGCGGAGTTTGAGCCGACGGAATCGATCATCGTGAACATCACGAGTGTCGCGAATGGTGTGCAAAGTGGGACTCAGCAGGTGCAGACCGAAATCATCGACGACGATCATGCGCCGGTCTTCACCTCAGCGGCAACAGCCAGCATTCCGGAAAACACGACGGTCATCATGACGGTCATCGCGACCGACGCCGACCTGCCAGCACAGACCATCGGATACACAATCACGGGTGGACTCGATCAAAGCCTGTTCGCCATTTCCAGTTCGGGAGTTCTGTCGTTCCTGACCGCACCCAATTTTGAGTTACCGACCGACATTGATCACAACAACATCTACAATGTTCAGGTCACAGCGAACGACAGCCACGGTGGCATGACATCACAGAACATTTCCGTGACAGTGACTAATGTCAATGAGCCCCCGACACTCAGTCTGGGAGGCCCGGTGGTCACCTGGATTAATAAGAAGCCGGCGGTCGTTGCCCTGCCCCAGATTACGGCAACGGCAGAAGGGAGTCTGGCGGGAGGGACTTTAACGATCAGCGTCAATGCGGTCGGAACAAAGAAGAAGCTGCTGGACATCTTCGGCATCCCGAACTCGACGGCCTTGGGTTCCGGTTCGGGACCGCACGTCGCTCTCGGGCAGCTCACGTTACAGATTTCATTGCAGGAGTCCGCCACAACAAGCGGGATTGAAGCATTCCTGCACGGGATTACGTTTGCGACAAAGGGCAAGGGACTGAAACTACTGACTCGCTCAATGGACGTGACCCTGACCGACGCACACGGTCTCTCCAGCACAGTCAGGCAGACGATTAACGTAAAGAAGAAGGCCTGATCGCGCAGGTTGAACAGTAGCGGCCGGGGACCCGACGGCGTCTGCGGTTTCTGCTTTAGGACCAGTGAAGTAATTACAGTCAGATGTCTTAACCGCCTTAGTACAGGCGCTATTTATCGCAATTTAACCACGGTTTACACGGAACACACAGATAGAACATTTTAATTCCCTGGCGAATGTGCGTTTTTACGTCGCTCATTTGATTTCATCCGTGTATTCCGTGTGATCCGTGGTTCAACAATGAATTGTCAATAGTTCGGACAGTATTTAATTCCTAAGTCCTTAATCAAGAGGTCGTGGAACAGCGGGGCGACAAGTATCTGAAGAACGTCGCCGGAAGCCAATCGCCGTTACTTTCGCCGAACGCTGGCTAAAACCATCTCGTCTTACTGGCGAAGCCCACGCCAAGATGACTTCCGCATATCGTTCAAACAACTGATGACCGCAGATTACTTTTTTTGATCCAGAGAGTTGCTATGGATTTAGCAGTGACTGATTGCGAATTCCACCGGAACGGAGCACAATGGTCGTGATCATTGAGTCATCCCTGGCATCGATCCAGTTCATTATTTCGACCAACGACACGGGGTCATCATGCGAAGCATTCCGAGCTCGTCCTTCATTGTCATCGTGGCCTGCGCCGCCTGTAACGCATTCTTCGCAGGCTTCTCGGGTTCCCTGAGTGCCGACGAATTCACCTTGATTAATCAGAAGGGTGAAGAAGAACACTTCGAGGCGGAACTGGTCGGCAGCGACAAGCAATGGCACGCACTCGCCATGGCAGATGGGCGGTATCGAATCGTTCCTCAAGCGGCAGTCAGAGCGCGCGTTCCGAAGGCGGGGCCAACTCCAATGAGTGCCAAAGATGTTGCCGCTGAGCTCAAGCTGGAATACGGTGAACAGTTTCGCGTTGACGTTCTGGACACGTATGTCGTGGGTCTAGTGTTGTCGACTCCGCTGCCGAAGACATCCGAAGCGCGCGTCAAGAAAGTGCTCGACAAAGCCACGACCTTTATGAAACAGGTGGAATAGGCCTTCACGACGTTTTTGAAGGACGCCAAAATTGCGACCGAGAAGCCCAAATATCCGCAAGTCATGCTGATCTTTGAGACGGATCTGGAATTCGATGCTTACTGCGACAAGATCACGCAACAGCGCGGCCTGCAAGCATCAATGATTGCCGGCTTTTATTCGGGGATCACGAATCATCTGGCGATCCGTCTGGAAGAATGCAACAACTTCGACACCCCGTTCCATGAAGCCATCCATCAGCAGGTCTACAACCGCGGCTTGCTGCAACGGCTCTCTCCAATTCCACAGTGGTTTGATGAGGGGATCGCGACCTGCTTTGAGGCCGCGAATGGCAAAATTCTGGCTCAGCCCAACAAAGTCAGTCCGCGATATGCTCGGCAGGCATTCAGAACCGACCACATGTCGTGGCAGGAGATGCATCTGCAAGACGAAGTCTTCCGAAATGGCGAGGCGGTCTCTGAAGCATACGGCCAGGCCTGGGGACTGCACTGGTTGCTAATTACGAAATACAAACCAGAATACAACAACTATCTGAAAATCTTGAGTGAGAAATCCCCGCTTGCGGACGATACTCCGCAGGAGCGTGAAACCGATTTCAGTACCGCATTCAAGAAATCGCTGGCTGATTTGGAAAAGGAATTCCCCGGCGCCTTAAACCTGGCGGTTAAAAAGCAGAATATCCAGCTCGAACAAGTCAAGCAACGCGGCATCTCATTCACCGAATCGAACTTGGGGAAGGTGACAATGACTGCCATTAAGTCCAATGGAGTCCTGCGGCTGGAAGGAGAATTGACCAATATTTCGCCCGTCCGTCCGATGAGCTTTCTGGTTTTGACGGTATTTGGAGACGGAACGTGCGGAAATTGGTTCTACGATAAAGTGGACATGAGCAAAACCGTGCACCTGGCTCCGCAGATACCAATCGACCGAGTCGCCGATTTTACCGATTTTGGACCAGCAGACTCGTATCGAGTCCACATTCTGTCCGCACCCATTGACCATCCGATCGCAGAAGAGTGGCGGCAAAAACGCGGCCTGACAAACCTGCCGAAGCGCCGCGGCACGAAGACTTCGAAGAAATAGAGCGGGTCACCGCGCCATCGTTTCCCCCGGCATCGCAGGATGTCAAAGCGAAAGGCCAAGGCAAAGCGGTCGCTCAAATCCATGTGACGTGGAAATCACAATACCATTTGGACAGCGTGAGCTCGAGAAAATGCGTAAAGGGGGCAGGCGAATGTTCGGATTTTCCCCCCAAATCTCGGAGTCAGCGACATCCATTTCGTCATTTCGGGGATCTGTGCCTCACTGTCAACCTATCTGACGCCTGCCCCCTTTTCAGTTTCTTCGTAGGGAAGCAAAACGGCGACGCTATTGGACGTGTATGAAAGAAAGGTGGAGAAGGCGATGCCATGAATGTAACTCATATTGGGGTGCCGATTGTATTGATCGCATTATTGTCAATAACTCTGATTTCATGTGGAGCGGATTGCTCACAAGGGAATGGGAAGCAGAACTTAAAACGTCAGACCGAGCTTCGCGAAAATCTCGACAAATTGGAACAAGAATGGCTTAAACAGTGCACTGCCGGCATGGGTAGTTCCGAAGGTGATATGCCCGCCCAGCAAGAAGCATTCAAACAGATTGTTGCCATGGGACCTTCGATTGCGCCGATGATTGTAGAACGAATTCTGCGCAAACCTGCTGCCGTCGCCATGACGCGAAAGAATTTTCAATTCCGCCCAGAACGGCTACCGTGGGTCTGGGTTCTCGAGGAAGTTACTGATCATCATTTAAAGGATGATGCGGTGTATCGCGAACTCGTGAGCGAGCATTACCGCAGATCAGGATCCGAGGAACTGTCGAGAATCGGCGATCCCGAATGCCAGGGTTACATACCCGAAATCGCCATACCTCATCTGCTCGACTGGTGGGACAACACCGGAGTCACGGAATTCGGTTCAACGCTTGTGATTTGAACGACAGCATCCCCGCGATAACCATGCGGCCCAATGTCATGTTCGTGCATATCGAATGCGAAGGATCAGGCGAACAATTCCCGCACGACGTTA
>JAQGHT010001185.1 GCA_028291565.1 Planctomycetaceae bacterium
CAGATTTTGGGTCTGAAGAGGAAAGCTTGCCAGCATGTCGGACGCTATTGAAATGATCCCGGTCAGTGGACCCGTGAAGGGCCGTATTCGTCCTCCAGGATCGAAAAGTCTTACGAATCGCGCTTTAGTCGTGGCAAGCCTGGCCAGCGGAAGCTCTCGTCTGACTGGCGTGCTGGATAGTCAAGATACAAGGGTCATGATTGACAGCCTGCAGCGACTCGGGCTGCGGATTCAACATGATCCGGCTCAATGCGTTGTCGAAATCGACGGTTGTGGTGGTCGGATTCCCAATTCGAAGGCCGATCTGTGGCTGGAGAACAGCGGCACCAGTATTCGCTTCTTGACGGCCATGTGCGCATTGGGGCAGGGAGAATATCGCCTGGATGGCAGCGACCGGATGCGGGAACGACCGATTGGTGAACTTGTTCGCGGACTTCAGCAACTCGGAGTGGATTTGAAATGTGAACTCGGGACGGAATGTCCTCCCGTGGTCGTCCACGCAAAGGGGCTGAATGGCGGCGTGACAAAACTGCCCGGAAATGTGTCGAGCCAGTTCTTGAGTGCCTTGCTCATGGCCGCACCCGGGGCCAATCAGGCACTCGATATCCAGCTCGAAGGAATCCTGGTTTCTGAGCCCTATATTGATATGACTCTGGGAGTCATGGCAACATTCGGTGTCCAGGTTCAGACTCCCCAGCAGGGATTTTACCGAGTTCAACCGCAGACCTACAAAGCGGCTCAATACGCGGTCGAACCCGATGCCTCGGCCGCCAGTTACTTCTTCGCGCTCGCTGCAATCACAGGCGGCGACATTACCGTTGAAGGCCTATCGAGATGGTCGTTACAGGGAGACATCCATTTTGTGGAAGCTCTTGAAAAAATGGGTTGCGATATTCGTTATGAAGAAAATGCGATCACGGTTCGTGGTAAGCCGCTGAAAGGCATCGAAATCGACATGAACGCGATTAGCGATACGGCCCAGACTCTGGCCGTCGTCGCTCCATTCGCCGACGGTCCGACACGAATTTATAACGTCAAACACATGCGATTCAAGGAAACGGACCGCATTTCGGCGTTGGTCTGCGAACTCAGAAAGCTCGGCCTTCAAATCGATGAAGCCGATGACGGGCTGACCATCCATCCCGGAAAAATCCAGCCGGCTTCAATTAAGACCTACGACGACCATCGCATGGCCATGAGTTTCGCCCTGATTGGACAAAAGGCCCCGGGGATCTGGATTGAAGATCCGGGTTGCACACGCAAGACATATCCTCTCTTTTTCGAAGACTTGGCAAAGCTCATTCTTAAAGATTAGCCCGCTGTTTCAACAGGATTTCTCTCCAAGTAAAGCAAATCCTTCCGATTCTTGTGTGATTGGACCTTAATCCAGACACTACAGGATTGAGGATGGATTACCTTGGACCTGACGACTTTCATTAACACGTATCGCGGACCTCTGATCGGGCTGATTGCCTCATGGGGGGCACCGTGGAACGATGCGGCCGAAATCGCTCAGGACAGCTTTTCGGAAGCCTGGTTGAACCGCAAATCCTGCCGCGCCGACTGGAACGATCAGGAAGTTTTCGGGCGCTGGCTGCGCGGTGTGGCCCTGAACCAGTATCGCAATTGGGCCAGGAGTCAGGGACGTCGCCGAGCACGGACCGTCTCGGTCGAGGTCGTAAACCAGGACCAGATGGCCTGTTTTCCCACCGCTGATCTACCAGAACATGTACTGGAATTGCGGCAGGCGATTGATCGGCTGCCCGTCAATCAACGTCAGGTCGTCCTGATGCATTACCTCGAGGAAACCAGTGTCAATGAAGTTGCGGCGTTGTTGTCGCTTCCAGTAAAGACGGTCGAAGGACGACTCTACCAGGCCCGTAAATCGCTTCGCGAGCTGCTCGACGACCGTTTCCGTGCGAGGCACTAAGCCGGACGATTCAACAAATTGTGGTGGTGTATTTCCAGTATTTCGGACTCCTGCTACTGCTCATTTTTGCCGTGGAGAATCAGGAATTCGATGACGAGTTCGAGTCAGAACACGAGTACGAAGGATGCGTTGGTTCACGTTTTTTTGCGTGCCCACTTAGGAAGGATGATGCAATGCTTGAGAATTCGATCTCCGAACAAGAATTGCGAGAGGCTTTGCGTCCTTATCAGGTGGATCCCAACGCCTTCGCGGCAGGTATTCGGCAGCGACTTGAAACCGCGCAGACGCAGCGTGCCAGTGACCCAATGGCAGGATTCTCGCCATTCTTGCGAAGTGCCGCAGCCTGTTTGCCACTGGCAATCTTTTCCGGCTGCCGGGCCACGCCTGCCGTCGCGAAGATCGTACCGACCGGAGTCGCGTTCAAGTTGCTTGGCTGGTTCGCCTTTCCTGCGATCAGTTTATTCTTACTGCTCGGTGCCACGGTTTTCAGTGTGGCGAAAATTCGCAGTATTCGCGACGGAAAAGCGACTTCGCTGGATGACCAGGAGCAGACGCAACAGATCGTCCGTCAATGGTGGCGGGAGCATTGGTGGGGCGCGGCCGGGTTGTTGACAGTCACCATCGCGCTGACAATCTACGGAGCGACCTGGCTTTTGTTTCTAATGTATATCCTATCATTTGGAGTCTTGATCTATGTGCTGAGTTCTCTGGCCAGGCTGGGGTTGGGAGATCGCCAGATGGTTGGCCGGTCCTGTATCGTTGGGCTCAGCTTTCTCGGACAGTTGGCCGGGTTCGCGGGAGTCGGCAATCAGGATATTCATTTCGTCGATCAATCGTTGCTGGTTGTCGTGTTCTATGCCGGCGTGATGCTGTTAATCGGGGCACTGTTTTATCTGTCCCAATTCGACAAAGTGAAACGAACAACAGGACCACAATGGATGTCCGCAGGGCTCGCGACATCTGTGATAATTCCACTCTCTGCGTGGCTGCTCATTCCTTCGCTTTGTTCACCCGGGCCCTCGCAGATCAAACGCTTCGTAGAATCGTTCCACTCCGCGCCCTATCAAATGGTCAGTTGGCAACAGTGGGAAATTCCCGCGAAATGGACTCTCGATTTGAATTTGGACCCCGATTTGACCATCCCGCGCGGGCTGCTGGACAGTGAAATCTCAGGCGACCAAAATCCGTACATTTTGGGGACCGCACTCAGAGTCGGCCTGCTGCCGACGAACCGGCTAAGTGAATTGCGTGACTATCAACTGTCGCGCAAATCTCTGCTCACCCGCATCCCTAACTTGCCTGAACCACTGCCAATCACTTTCCTGCAGGGGGCTGATTGGGTCATCCGCGCGGCCGTACTGCGGGGCGAATTGTCGTCGGCGGAACGTGATCTGCTGGAACGGACTCTGCACGTGACGCTGGGGAAGACATTGAGCCAGCAGACGGAGCCGTTGGAATCGATTCTGCGACTGACTCAACTCCTGGAAGTCATTGGACGGCCTGTCAATCGTGATCGATACCGGGATCGTATTCACGACTGGTTACGCCTATTCCATACACACCAGAGCGGCGGTTTCCAACTCGGTGGGGGATTCAAGACCTATCCCAATTTGGGAACGAGCTGGTGGCATCAAACGCCCGGGGATTTGGTACCGACGTCATACGCAGTCGAACTGATGCAAATTTACGGCATCCCGGAGGGAATCGATCCCAATTGGATTCGCTCCTTCCTGAAGCCAACAGTTTTGCGGTTTTCGAACGACAAATGGATTGCAGCGGCGAGTCTTGGCCGTTTGAATCAATTGCCCGACATCAGACCGGTAACCTGGGTGGAGTTGTTGTACTACGAACGCAGTCTGTTTGCCGCGTCGATTCTGGTTGGACTCTGCCTCTATGCAACGCTCTCGCCACAGCTTGAAGCCTTTGATCGCACCATCGAACCGTCAGACGAATCGACGTGATGGACACACCAGCGAAAAGCAGCTCGGGGTCTGGCACCGCAGAATTCAGAATTGGCGGAGCAAACCGTCGTTCCTGGCCGCGAGTCAAATCAGCCAAATCTGAAATCTGCGGTGCCTGACCCTTTCCGAGTAACGCATCACGCTATCTTGCGACTCCAACTATCGATCCTCAGTGACCACTGCCAGTCATGCTGGGCGCCGGCGTACAAGCCTACGTCAAGCCACGTGATGGACACCATCAGCGATATTCATTCACATGCAGCTCAGGGTCAGGCTCCGCAGAATTCAGAATTGGCGGAACAAGCCGTCGTTCCTGGCCGCGAGCCAAATCAGCCAAATCTGAAATCTGCGGTGCCTGACCCTTTCCGAGTAACGCATCACGCTATTTTGCGACTCCAACTATTGATCCTCAGTGACCACTGCCAGTCATGCTGGGGGCCGGCGTACAAGCCTACGTCAGGCCACGTGATGACATACCAGCGATCTTCATTCACGGCTGTCTCGTTATTGGAAACTTCGAAGTAAAGGGAACCCGATCGCATATTGTTGCTCGACAGTAGCTACGGTAGAATTTTGAGCGTACTTACGATTTCGGTCTCACTGTCGAGGACAAGCGAATGATCCCGCTGCTTGGTAATCCGAAAACTCTGTGCGACGGTGTGACTCGCAGGGATCTGCTGCATTTGGGTGGATTGAGTCTGTTGGGACTCAATGTGGCCGACTATTCGCGGCTCCAGGCGGCGCAGACGCCACGGGATTCATTGGGGCACAGCGGGCGGGCCAAGTCGTGCATCCTGGTCTATCTGGTTGGTGCTCCGCCGCAGCATGAAACGTTTGACCCGAAGCCCGACGCTCCGGTGGGTATTCAGGGCGAGATGAAAGCCATTCCGACCAATGTCCCCGGAATCTCCATTGGCGAAGGATTGCCCCGGCTGGCCGGCATCGCGGACCGGCTGACGATCGTCCGCTCGATGACTCATGAGTGGCCGTTTCATGCGATCAACTATGCGCTTGCAGGCATTCCTAAAATCAACCCGCGTGTCGAGTCTGATCCCAATGACCGTACGGAATGGCCATTTATCGGGTCGGTGATGGATTATCTCGCGGCACAACAGGCGCCAGCCATTCGGCCCGCCATGCCGCGTAATATCGCCCTGCCGTTTCCGGTTTATGCCCACGTCAACTTTCGGCTGCTCGGTGGGCCTTATGCCGGATTCC
>JAQGHT010001189.1 GCA_028291565.1 Planctomycetaceae bacterium
ATGTGGTCAATCGACAGGAAAAACCGTTGGAACTGCTGTCGGCATCGTATTTTAACGACGAGCCGACTTTGCAGTACGGCCGCAAAGTGTGGTTGCCTCCGCGATCAAAATTACAGAGCTGGCATCCCGTGAAGCTTCCAGCGATTCGGAAGGAAGATGGGAAGACCATTCAATTTCAGTCTCTGGTCATGGATGCGGAGGGAGCCGATGAAGTTTTGATCCGGACTGATTCCGGCCGGATGCAGCATGATGGGTTTCTGTTTCTCAGTCACGAGATGATTACCGGCGTGATTGATGACCTGGAAGGGGAGTATACTCAGCAAACGAACGAGACTCTGGAGTTGATCACCAACTGCAGGCTGAAGCAATCACTCAGCCGGAACATCTCGACTCTGACCGATACTTTGTTTGTGCCGGCTCAGGAAAGTTTGCAACCACTGGATCAGCTGGTCATTTGTGATGGTCGCTCGGTCAAAGATGCTGCGGGAATCTCGTCGATACGCCAGTGGTTGAATGGTGGAGGGCATTTGTGGGTCCTGTTGGATCAGGTTGACCCTGCGCTGCTGGAAATGTTGCTGGGTGACGATTTTGATTGCGAAGTTGTCGACCGGGTGAGCTTGAACACTGTGCGAATTCAGGCGGGCGAAGCGTCGCCACGTGGCTCAGGTTCGGAAGCGTTTTTTGAGCAGCCTGTCGATCTGGTACGGGTCATCGTTTCTGACGTCGAAACGGCGTTTACGGTGAACGGGTGGCCCGCGGCCTTCTGGAAGAATTGCGGAAAAGGGCGGTTGCTCGTGACGACGCTGGGGCCACGCGGCTGGCAGGAACGACGTCCGAAAGCACCGCCTGTGATTCAGCGATCACGCCGTCCGGGACGGCGACCTGACGTACCAGGTTCAGGACCGGACGTGGCACCGGACGGTGTAGCGCAGGCACTTGAGAATCTCAGCACATATATTCCTAATGATCCGATGAGCTACTTGTGTCTCGAATTCTGGGCACCACGCAAGCCGGATCCTGTCGCGCCTGCCGATCTGGAACCGATTGTGCAGCAATACGTGGGATATGTGATTCCGTCTCGAACCCTCGTGGTGGGACTGCTGGTGGGGTTCAGTGGGGTGTTGGCGTTGGCGGGGCTGGGCCTGTGGCGATTGGGCCGCATGGAATGGCTGGGCGTGATTGGTCCTGTGCTCGCAATCGGAGTCAGTCTGGTTTTGATCGCGTTGGGAAGACAGCAACGACATTCGATTCCTCCAACGACTGCCAGCGTCCAATTCGTAGACGTAGTCGATGGGACGGATGCAGTTCTTGCAGAGGGCCAATTAGGGATCTTTACCCCGGAGCAGGGGCAATCAACATTGGGAGGGCATGCGGGTGGCTGGGTCATGCCAGACATGAAGGGATTGGAAGGAACAACGCGGCGTATGCTCTGGACCGATCTCGACCGTTGGGAATGGAAGCATTTGCCTGCGATGTCCGGTTCTCGGAATGCTTCATTTGTGACTTCGATTGCAATGTCCCAACGAATCACGGCACAAGCTACGTTTGGCCCTGAGGGCTTAACGGGACAATTGCAGACTGCTGACGGACAGCAAGTTGAAGATGTCTTGATCGCGACCAACACAGGGCGGATTGGAGTTGACTTGAGCGAAAATGGTCACTTCACTGCTCGGGACCGTAGTGTGTTCAGCCGGGAACAATTTCTATCCGCCAATCTGCTCACTGACGAACAGAATCGGCGGCGCCAGATATTGCAAACCTTGTTGACAAATCCGAATCGCAAAGACTTTCCGGTGCGGCCGATGTTGTATTTCTGGACGAAGCCCTTGGATCTGGGATTTGAATTCGCGCCAGAAACTCAGCAATCCGGGACAGCGTTAGTTGCCGTGCCACTCGAACTTCGACGACCACCGGTTGGTACGGACGTATCAATAGCGTCACCTTTGCTTGCGTTCAAAGCGGCAGTTGGTCCAGACGGATCGCCGCCGACCGGACTGTGGGATCAGCTGCAGCGTGTCTGGTCCGAGAAGTCGGCGCCGTCCTCGACCTGGCTGAGATTTCAGGTGCCGCAGGTGCTTTTGCCAATCCGGCCCATAAGCGGTCGAATTGTTGTTTCAGTGAGTGGCCCGATCGGCAAATTGGAAATCGCCGGCGTGCGGCAAGGCCGTATCGTACCGCTCAAGACGTGGATTGACCCGGTCGGAACCGTCGAACTGCACATCGCGGATGGTGAGACTTTAACGCCAGACTCGAGTGGTGGCATCTTGTTACGAGTAAGTGGAGGTGATGGATCCCAAACCGAATTGCCCCGGCCTCCGGGCGGCGAAGCTGCGCGGCAAAGCTATTGGCGGATTGAGTCGTTGACTGCCGATTTGAAGGTCCAGACGACCATGTAGCCAAGGTCGTCAGACCTTGGGCATTGGATTCGAAACGGTGTTGACCGCTCCAATCTCTGACGAGATTGGCTACAGAATTTTGGGGAAGAAAAAAGCTCCTGGAGCTGTGACGACGACTTTGGTCGAAAGGATCGGGGATGAGTTCCACTGACGACGTGGTTGTGATTGAACATCTCACGAAGAGATATGGAACGTTTACGGCTCTGGACGATTTCTCGCTGTATTTGAAGTCCGGACAAATCCTTGGGCTGATCGGTCCAAACGGAGCTGGTAAGACGACCGCGATCAAGATCCTGGTGGGGCTACTGCGTCCCACGAGCGGTAAGGCACGCGTGACCGACGCGGATTGCGTAAAGGATGCTCGTCGAATCAAACGTCTGGTGGGATACATGCCAGATAAATTTGGTTCTTACGACAACATGCGGGTTCGCGAATATCTGGACTTCTTCGGGGCAGCATTCTCGATTCCACGACGTGAACGAATCAAGCGGATCGATGAAGTGATGGAGACGACCGGCACCGCTTACATGCGCGACCGATTTGTCGAGAGTCTGAGTCATGGGATGCAACAGCGCGTCGGCATTGCTCGCACCCTGCTGCACGATCCGCGCGTCTTAATCCTGGATGAACCGGCGAACGGGTTGGATCCACAAGCGCGGATTGAGATGCGCGACTTGCTGATCCGGTTGGCTCAGATGGGCAAGACGTTAATGGTCACGAGCCATATCTTGCCCGAATTGGCCCGCATCTGTCATCGCATCGCAATCATGACCAACGGAAAATTGCGGGCGTTCGGAACCATGGACGAGATTTCCAAACAGGTCTGTCAGCAGCGTACGATAGAGGCGCAACTGACGTCGGTCGAGCAAATCTCGGCAGCTGCGGACATTATTCGGCGCGGTGTCGAGCCGGAAGCGGAGGTGATCGAGGCACCGGCAGAAGCCGCGGTCCGATTTCGAACAGCCCGGCCCGAAGCTCAATTGGCGGACTTGCTGACCCAGTTGGTTCAGGGAGGGATTCGGATCACCCAATTCCGCGAGGTTCAGACCGATCTGGAAGAAGCCTTCATGTCATTCGCCCGGCCCGCTGAAACAGTGGCGTCGCAGTCGGCACCGAGAGGGGGCACGCATGGTTAACCCTCTGATTCAACGGGAACTTGTGACCCTGCTGCGCCGCCGTCGAATGATCTTGCTGCAGTGCGGGTTGGCGGCAGCGTTCGCATTGCTCGTGGTGATCCGATGGCCTACCGAGCCCCGGATGGCCCAGTCAGGAACTCGAGCTCAAGAAGTGTTTCGATTGTTCTCCTACGGACTGCTGGCGACACTATTACTGATTCTGCCGGTGTTCCCGGCGACGAATATCGTGCGCGAACGAAATCAAGGCACGCTGGCGCTGCTCTTGAATACGCCATTGGGGCCCGGCCGCATTTACTGGGGTAAGCTGATCGGAATCCTGGCGCTCGCGGCGTTGATTCTGGTTCTGAGTCTGCCTGCCGCCGCGGCGTGTTACGCTCTCGGAGGGGTGTCACTGACAGGTGGCATTCTGGCGGTATTCGCCGTTCTGGGGCTGACAGCCGCACAGTATGCGTCACTCGGCTTACTCGTCAGCACGTACGCGACCACCTCCGATGCCGCGGTTCGCTGGACTTATGGGATGGTCCTGGCCAGCAGCGTCTTTTCGATGGGGCCGCAGCAGTTTTTTCAGGGAACCGGATCTTCTCTGAGCGTGGCTGGTGATTGGTTGCGTTGCCTCTCTCCGTTTTCGGCCCTGATGGCGCTCCAGGGGGCGGGGGACTTGGCAGGCAATGGATTACTGTCCACGACAAATGTTCCAGGCAGATTTGCAATACTCTCGGTCCTATTGACCGGAGTTTATTCCATTTGGACCATGAGCCGCTTGAATCACACGATATTTGATCAGTCTCGAGCCGCCGGCAAGATCAGCGACGATCAAAGTCTGGGGGTCCGAGTTACGCGTCGATTCATGTTTATTGTGGATCCGCAACGTCGATCGACATCCATCGGGCGGTTCACGAATCCCGTGATGATGAAGGAATTTCGTTGCCGCCGCTTTGGACGGTTGCACTGGCTGCTGCGATTGGTGGCCGTGTGTGCGATGCTCTCATTGGGATTAACCTACGCCACAGTGACCGGGACCGTGGACTGGGGTGTCGATATGATCGGCGGCATCATGGTGCTGCTGCAGGTCGCGCTACTGGTTTTGATTACCCCCAGTCTGGCGGCGGGATTGATCAGCACGGAAATTGAAAGTGGTGGCTGGCCGTTGCTGCAGATGACACCCATGTCGGCTGTCCGGATCGTGTGGGGCAAATTGTTGAGCGTCATCTTGACCTTGCTGCTCGTGCTGTGTGCGACTTTGCCGGGTTATGTCGTGATGGTCTATATCGAACCCGGTCTCAAGATGCAGGTTCAGCGGATCGTCGTTTGCCTGGTTGCGACGGCGGGATTCGCGATGCTGCTGAGTGCCGCTGTGGGTAGCCTGTTTCGTCGCACGGCTACCGCGACAGCTGCCGCCTACGTCGCATTGTTGTTAGTGTGCGGAGCTCCATTGCTGATTTGGCTGGGGCGTGACGCCCCATTCGGTCACGACACGGTTGAGACGGTCTTGCTGATCAATCCGGTTGCGGCGGCGTTATCTGTCATTCGATTGAACGGATTTCGTGATTACCAGCTGATTCCGGGCAACTGGTGGTTTCTAGGGATCGCATCCGCGGTTTGCCTGGTTCTGCTGGTTGTCCGGACGCGCCGCGTTTCACAGGCGAGATGATTTACGGGCGAGATGGTTTGCAGAAAAGCCCCCTGGCACGAACCTGGTCGAATAAAACGAAATGTTACGCAGTCAGGATCGGCACATGATTTACGGTTGCAACATTGCCCGGGCCTACCGCAAGAATTAAGTGGCGAGACACCGCTTCTACGACAGTGAATGATGCGCCGTTCCTCACCTACAATGCCGGAGTCGCGTATGCGATTGATTCCAGTTCTCCTTCTCATTTGCCTGCTTCAGCCGATCACGGCGCGCGCCGAGGAAATTCGTGCGTCGTTCGCGATGGATGAGGATCCGCAGTTTCTCGTTGAGACGCGTGTCAAGTTCTTTTCTCCGGCTTATCGGCCGTTGTGGCTGGAGGCGCTGGCGCGGTCAGAGGCCGATTTGCAACGCCAGGCTGCTGAAACGATTGCGCAGGCCCATGAATTCGGCTTTCCGGGAATGGCCGAAGCGAGGCCACGACTGCTGGAAATCCTGACTGCGGAGAAATCTCATCCAACGGCACGGTTCGCGGCGGCGCGTGCCTTGATCGCCCTCGATGCTCGCGACTCGGTACAGACGCTGTTTGAAACAAGTCAAAAGTACGGCGCCGACTTGCGACAACTGCTCGAACCCAAACTCGGTGTCTGGAAATATCCGCCTCTGGGGGAAGTCTGGCGAAGCCGTTTGAGCTCTCAGAACGTGCGGCTCCGGGAGTTGATGCTGGCAATTGAGGGAGTCACCCAGATGGAAGACGGCGATGCAGTCCCGTCGCTTCTGAAAATCGTCCATGATGCGTACGGATCACCTGCAGTTCGATTGGCGGCAGCTCGTGCGGCAGGAAATCTGCGCGAAAGTGGATTGGAGTCGGATGCCGATCAGTTGATTGGAGTGGCGGATGTGCCAATCCTGAATCGATTGTGCGCAGGACTTTTGTTTGCCAGGCATTCTTCTGCAGCCAGTAACGCAACGCTCCAGAAGTTGGCACAGGATCGAGAACCCAGTGTCGTCGCCATGGCGCTGACACGACTGTTGAAGATTGATCCTGAACTGGTTGTGCTTCTGGCTGATGTTGCTATGCAGAATCCCGATCCCAAAGTCAGGCAATTGGGATCCGAGGCCTACATCGCCCGCCCCAATCCTGATCGAGTCGTCAGTCTGGTTCGTTTACTGGACGATGTTCATCCGCAGGTCCGAGGCGCGGTCCGGGATGCCTTATTTGTATTGAGCAAACGCCCCGAATTTGATTCTGTGTTGCGGCCTGCGTGTATGAAAGTTCTCGCAGGCGAAAGCTGGCGCGGACAAGAACAGGCGACTCTACTGTTAGCCAGGCTGGACCATAAAGCGGCTGCGCCCCGGCTGGTGCAACTGCTCGAATCGCCCCGAGACGAAGTATTGATGACTGCGGCTTGGGGATTGCAGAAATTGGCTGTTCCCGAAACGCTTCCGGCAATCCTTGATAAGGCGCAACGGCAAACAGCCATTCGAGAGGCAACTCCAGTTCAACCCATTTCGCTGGATTATCAAGTTGTCTATTTGTTCGAAACGATGGGCCTCATGAAATACGCGCCCGCCGAGCCGTTACTTCGAAAGCATGTTCCCAAGAACTTCGGCTACGGCGAGTATTCACGTGGAGCGGCGATCTGGGCGTTGGGGTACCTCTATCTGGATCATCCAGACGAGGGTTTAGCCAAATCGCTCGCGGAACGGATGGCGGATACACAGTCCATCCCTCCTGAAACTGTGCACGTTCAAATCATGAGTGCCGTGGCGATCGGCCGTATGCAGGCGAAGTCACAAACCCCGGCCGTGAAAACTTTGCTCGGAGCTGGGCAGGGCTTCAGTCACGTCAATCAGGCTCTGCGTTGGACTTACATTCGCCTGACAGGGGAATCCCTGCCGGCAATTCTACCGACACGCTATTCCAAGTCGGCCTGGTTTCTGGTACCGCTCGATGAACAGCCAGTCGACGCAACGCCGTAAGGCATTTTTAACGCCGATCTCGTTAGAAATTGTCGCTGATCTCGTGAGAGATTGAAGCGATTGGAGCGATTGGCTCGGTTCCGAATCCAATGCCCAAGGTTTGGCAACCTTGGCTACGGGGAAATCTGCGCCCCGAAATTCTTCACGTCGATACGGCCGAGGCCGACACGCACGAGCTGACTGGGCCTGCTGGCTGCCACTCCGGCGGGGCAGCGGCGTATCGCGTTCGCTGGTTTGTGAACGGATGGACGAACTCGATCGACATTGCGTGCAGGCAGAGCCGTGGATCGGTTTTGGAAAGGGTCTGTCCGGTCCCCAGCTGTCCATCACGCAGATAAATCGGATCACCAACGATCGGCAAACCCAATTTCCAAAGATGAGCCCGAATCTGATTGGTGCGTCCGGTGAGGGGGCGGATTTCAAGTAATGTCGTCCCATCGTCCAGATGCTTCAGCACGCGAAACTGAGTGCGGGCAGCAACTCCGTTGACGTCGGGCAATCGAATTCCACCCGGCCCGGGTTCCGCATTGATCGCCCAGTCGGCTTCAAAGTCAGATTCGTTTGGCTTTCCATGTACTCGGGCGAGATAGGTTTTATTCACGTGGCCCGCTTCGAACTGAGGTTGTACGAGCCGGGCCATTTCACGCGACTTGCAAAATACGACAACTCCTGAGGTATCCGCGTCGAGGCGATGGGCGGGACGCAATTTCAAAGGGTGATAGGTCTGATTGAGCAAGTGAGCGAGCGAGTTGCGGTTGAAGCGACCGCAGGGATGCATGGGCAGTGGGGCGGGCTTATTGATGACCACGATGGCATCATCTTCATAGAGAATTTCGATCTCCGTCGCGACGTCAGGTTCGCGTTCCGCGGGTTGAGTGTGCAATAACCGGTCACCGGCTCGCATCAGCCGCCCGGGCTGGACCGTTTCACCACGGCAGATCAGTCTCCCCTCGGTGCAGGACTGCACCCATGCCTCACGTGATAAGTGTGTCTGCATGGCGTCGAGAAAGTCGAGTAACTCAAAACCGTCGAATCGTAAAGGGACACTTATTGGTCGGACATTATCATATGGCACACTGCCCGGCAGTGGGTTTGCCGCCTGCCGAATTGCCGCTTGCCGCGCCTCGATCAACCTGGCTTGAGATTCCGCCTGCGTTAGATAGCAGTGCGGGCACGACTGTCCTTCCACATATTTCGGCGATTCAAGATCGTCCGCCGTCAAGACAGCGCGACAGGCGAAACAATTCTGGAGATCAGTCTCGAGCAGATCCTGATCGAGAGCAACTCGCTTGTCGAACACGAAGCACTGGCCGTGATAATGTGCGCCTCCACATTCTTCAAAGTATTTCAAAATGCCGCCGTCGAGCTGATAAACATTTTGGAAGCCTTCTCGTTCCAGATAGGGCGTCGCTTTTTCGCACCGGATTCCGCCCGTGCAGAATGTGATGATCGGTCGCGTTTTCATCTCGTCCGGCAGCCGGCGGACGGCCGCCGGGAAGTCACGGAAGTCTTCAATGTCAATGGCGACGGCATTTCGAAAAGTACCGGTTTGCACCTCGAAATTATTGCGGGTGTCGAGCAACGTGACGGGACGCCCCTCGTCCAGCCAGGACTTCAATTCATGAGCCGAAATGCGGCGTGAGGTATACTGCCGGGGATCGATGCCGGCGACTCCGAAAGCGATGATTTCGGACTTGATCTTCACCAGCATGCGATTGAACGGCAAGTCCTCGCTGTAGCTGACCTTGACTGCGATGTCGGCAATCGCAGGGATTTCGCGCAGCCGCATGAGCAACGTGTTAATGCCGTTGCGCGAGCCGGCGACAAACAGATTGATCCCTTCCGGACTGAGTAAGATTGTTCCACGCAGTCGTTCGACTTTCGAGAGATTGCGCAATTCGTCGCGCAGTTCGGGGAGGTTCTTGAGTTCCGCGAATTTGTATGCGGCAATGTTGACGATTGAAGGCATGAATCGATCAAGTCT
This sequence comes from Planctomycetaceae bacterium, assembly GCA_028291565.1. Lineage (GTDB taxonomy): Bacteria > Planctomycetota > Planctomycetia > Planctomycetales > Planctomycetaceae > JAKFVC01. The sequence continues at coordinate 9,130 of JAQGHT010001189.1, forward strand.
GTCTTAAATCAGAGTGGCACCATATTGCGGTCCCGACAGGCGGACCACATGCCAGGCAAATGTTGAGGCGTCCCGCAGACGACTCATTCCTGGATTTTGTATCGCACAAACCTGAGCATCCGGCTGCGGAAAGTGGTACGAACTCCAGGCTGGTACGAATTATAGCGGGGTCTGAAATAGATTTCATCAGGCCCAGATTCTTCACAAATCGGAGTGTCTGGAAGTCCGCTGGCACATCCGGCCTGACTCGACGATAATTCGAGCGCGCCAGATGTTTTCAGGATGAAGGAATATGAATCAGATCAAGCAATCGGTTGAGTTTCCGTTCGGAATGCATTCCGAGGCTGACGAATGGGCGAACCGGTTTACTCACGGTTGCGGCTGTCTGCTGAGTATCTGCGGTTCAATTTATCTACTGGTTACGGTTTCAGGGCAGCGTGACTGGGGGCGTGTGAGCGCCTGTGCATTGTATGCAATCAGTTTGATCGCGGTCTATGCGATGTCGACTTTGTCACATTGTCTGTTCTCGCAACGGTGGCGGGATCAATTCCGGGCATTGGATCAGGGATGCATCTATTTCCTGATCGTCGGCTCTGTGACTCCGTTAGCGATCGCATATCTTCCTGCGACCGTCTGTTGGATCCTGCTGGGGGCGATGTGGGTTATCGCCACGATCGGGTTTACGGCAAAAGTGGCTTATTCCCACCGGATCGATGCGGTGTCGGTATGGGCTTGTATCGCACTCGGCTGGCTGCCCATTCTGGCGGTCAAGTGGTTCGTGGAATATGTCCCCGCAACTGCCTTGCTCTGGTCCTTAGCGGGCGGGCTGTTTTATACATTCGGGACCATTTTCCTGGTGTTTGACCATCGAGTGATCTATTTCCATGCCATCTGGCATCTGTTCGTCATGGCGGGCAGCGCCTTTCACTTTATGACCATTCTGGTCTACGTGGCGTACAAAGCGAACTGATGCCTCAACCCGTGCTTTTCTTCGCAGTTATTGGGGGCTCGTGCACTTGGTGCCGCTGTTTGAATTCGGCGGGGGCACGCGCCGAGCAGTCCTGATTTCTGTTCCCGAGGGGTGTCATCGACTTAACCCGTAGTGACCCTGTGGGATGGTATGACGCAGGCTGTGCTGGGGAAAATTTGGAGTTGACACGCAAAACAGAGGCGATTGAATTGGTTGGAATTATTTCCAAAGAAAGCGAACGTAAGTCATTCACAGCGATCGCGAGAATGGTATGTACCCCGGAGGGGTCCAAGAAATTAGCCGGGGGTTGAGCGAAGCGTCTTCACCGGTCCGGTGCAGACGCGCAGCAACACCCCCGGATCAGAGACAGGACCTGATCCTCGACCCCGGAGGGGTCGCAGAGCGTACAACCTTCGATGATCTGCGACCCCTCCGGGGTCGGGAATCTCTTATTGATTGGAACCG
>JAQGHT010000137.1 GCA_028291565.1 Planctomycetaceae bacterium
TTCACATCTGCATCTAATCCGGGGTGGTCTCAACTACAACCTGGAACTGCGTTGGGACGGTGTCCCTTCGCTGGCCGACGCACTGCGCATGCTCAGGGAACAGGCCCAACGAACGCCGGCACCGCAGTGGGTGCGAGTAGTCGGCGGATGGAGCGAATTTCAGTTTGCCGAACGCCGCATGCCGACGCTCGCGGAAATCAATTCCGCAGCGCCTGATACTCCGGTATTTATCCTGCACTTGTATGATCGCGCCATTCTGAACGCCGCAGCTTTGCGAGCGGTGGGTTATACGAAAGACACACCTGACCCTCCCGGCGGCGAAATTCAACGCGACAAGCAGGGAAATCCCACAGGGATTCTTATCGCTCGCCCGAATGCGATGATTTTGTATTCGACTCTCGCGAAGGGCCCCAAACTGCCCCCCGAGTATCAACTCAACTCCACCCGGCACTTTATGCGCGAACTGAATCGGCTGGGAATCACGAGCGCGATCGATGCCGGTGGAGGTTTTCAGAACTATCCCGATGATTACAAGATCATCGAAGACTTGCACCGTCGCGGCGAAATGACAGTCCGATTGGCCTATAACCTTTTTACGCAACACCCGAAACAGGAACTCGCCGACTTCTCCGGGTGGGTCAAGACGACCAGTCCTGGTATGGGGACGGATTTCTATCGCTTGAACGGCGCGGGGGAAATGCTGACCTTCTCGGCCGCCGATTTCGAGGATTTTCTCGAACCGCGCCCTGATCTGCCGCCGACCATGGAAGAGGAATTGACGCAAGTTGTGCGACTGCTCGTGGAACATCGCTGGCCATTTCGTCTGCATGCGACGTATGACGAATCGATCGGACGATTCCTCGATGTTTTTGAGCGAGTGAATCGGGAGATGCCGTTCGGCGGACTGCGCTGGTTCTTCGACCACGCCGAAACGATCAGTGACCGAAACCTCGAGCGTGTTCGAGCTCTGGAGGGTGGCATCGCAATTCAGCATCGCATGGCCTACCAGGGTGAATACTACATAGAACGCTACGGCGCGGAGTCGGCCCGCCACACGCCGCCCATCACGAAGATGCTTGATTTGGAGATCCCGGTTGGCGCCGGGACAGATGCCACACGCGTCGCAAGCTATAACCCGTGGGTTTCGCTGTACTGGATGGTCGCCGGAAAAACCGTCGGTGGCATGGCACTGTACGCGGAAGACAACCGGTTAGACCGCACGGAAGCCCTGCGGCGGTACACTCAGGGAAGTGCATGGTTTTCGGGCGAAGAAAACAAAAAAGGAGCGATCATTCCAGGGCAATTCGCCGACTTGGCGGTCTTGTCCGCAGATTACTTTTCCGTTCCGGAAGTTGAGATTAAGAGCATTGAATCGGTGTTGACGGTGGTCGGCGGCAAAGTGGTTTATGGAACCGGAGCATTCTCGAACCTGGCGCCCGTCGCGTTGCCCGTGACTCCCGACTGGTCCCCAGTCGGATTCTACGGAGGTTACTACAATCGCCAACAGTCCGAGGTTCCTGCTGCGCAACATCAATTGGCGCAGTGCTCGCATGGCGCCGGGATGCACTCTCTGCTTCACCATCTGCTCGGACCGGAAAAGACGATTAGCCCCGATCCATTTTGGGGTAGCGGTTGCTCCTGTTGGGCATTCTGAGAGTGCCAATCTCCCTATGGCACTGCAGGACGGTAGGCCGGGCTTCAATTACTTCAAACGGAGCGGAATTTATTCTGCACGACTGAACTCACAAAATTGATATCAGAAAGAGATTCTATGAACACGATAAGCAGAAACTGGGCGAGTTTGTGTGCGTTGATATTTATCCTTCCAATGGCTGTTCAGTGCGAGGAGAGCGCCAAGCTGCCAGCCGAAACGAAGATTGCCGGCCCCAATGGGTTACCGATCGTCGTCCGCATGCAAGGACCCTACGACGCCGACGTACCGCTACAAATCGTCTGCTATTTCAAGCGGACAGCGGAGTCGGACACGCGTCTCGTCGGGGCACCAGTGGAACTCGATAAACGGCTCGGGGGAGTGGTCGCCTCCCTGCGTGCGCGAGGTGAATTTCACGGCGATGAATTTGAAACGCTGCTAATTGATGCGCCGGCAGGCACGATCAAGCCGAACCGCCTGCTGCTGATCGGCCTCGGTGACGAAGCAGCACTGTCACTCGAACGAATGGAGCGGGTCGGCCGCACGGCGCTTCGCGAAGCGGTGAAGATCGGAACGACAAAGGTTGCGTTTGCTCCGCTCATTAAGGACGCAGGTAACAACAAACTACCGGCTGGAGAAGTAGAGAACGCGGTGGTGCGGGGCATGCTCCTCGCATATGACACCGAAAAACGTCTGCAAATCCAAGGCTTCGCCAAGGAGTACACGCTCGACTTGTGGCTGGTGGAAGCCGGTCCGACTTATTACGACGAAACGATCGTCGGCGTCAAGAAGGCGGTCGAACAGGCAAACGAAGCGGTCAAAAAACGTGATCCAAAGTCCTACTCGACGAAGAGCAAAAAGTAAAGGTTCGGAATGTCTGAGATTACGGGCAAAGACCAGGCGGATGCCACCGCACCGGCAAAGGCTTACGCTCCGCTCCGCCGATCTGTCTTCTGCGCACTCTGGCTGGCGTCGCTGGTGTCTAATATCGGCACCTGGATTCAGAATTTATAGGTGACCCAGGCAGTGAAATAATCGCTCGACAGGCTGGGTGGTGACTCTTTGATGAACGGACCCGGGAATACGTGGACGTAGCTCGTCAGAAGCGTGACATGCTGAGATGCTGCCCAGACCATTGTCAGTGACGGAGTGCTGCCAATGTACCGTGATAGATCGCTTCCTGCCGGACGTAGTAATCTTCCGCTCAGAGAATAAACGCCGTCCCCAAGGCTCTCGCGCCAGAAGAAGGTCCAATCCGCCGAGAGGCTTAACTTTTCGCTCAGTGTTAAGTCGAGGGTCGGATGCAAATCAATCATATTGATGGGGCCGACCGGATTGGCAAGGTTGAAATATGCTCCGGACGGAAACAACGGGTTGAAGCTTTGCAGATTGGATGAATTGGCATTGCGATCGCCGCTGGCAATATCGGCCCGCAGTCCCACACGCGGTTTCAGCGGCCGATAAGAGAAATTATAACGCGCGGCCGAGGCGATCGACCAGGCTTGAATCGATCCGCTTCCATACTGGCCAAATTGAAACATGGATTCGATGTTGTATTCGACCGGCATCGGAGCGCCCCACAGTCGCGTTCCCACCGTATGACGAAGTTCATTCCCAGCGCCCTGATTGAACTGAGCCTGCCCGTTTGTGTAGCCCAGGTAATAGAGATCGGCATGGCCGTCCGGCAAAAGTTCCAGGGGGTGAACCGCATATAGGCCCCAGAGCGATCTTTGGGGGTCGGGAATATCTTCGAACGCTTCTGGCCGATTCAAGACCGGGCGCGACCAAAAACCGTCGACCGCCCATTCATTTTTGCGAGCCAGAAATCTGACGGCATCGAATGACTGCCGCAGATTCACTCCTTCACGCACGTCGATCAACCGCCCGGATCCGTAATTCATTTCCTGGCGTCCGATGCGCCATGTCGTCGAATCGCTCTCCCCGTTTCCGTCACTCTGCACAAGGTCGACAAACGCTTGATGGAAACCGAAGTCGTTGACATCGATTTCGGGACGAGGGCCTCCAATCGCGCCGTCTTCCAATCCGCTCACGGTCTGTGTGAAGAATCGCAGGTGCTGACCCAGGTGTAGATCGGCATGCAACATGTACCGTTGGGTAAAGTAATAATTGTCCCCTTGAGAATTCGCCGGGGCCGCGCCAAAGCCGGGGTTATGAAAGATCTCAATGCGCTCGCGCGATTCGCCCCCCAACGAAAGATAGTGATCAGGATGTGTGTCCAGTGGTATGTACTTAATCGGATCCCACCAATGGGTCCACTCGCAGGGATCGCACAAATGCGAGTAGTCCTCGTCGTATCGCAAGACCTTAAAGGTGGATCGTTTGGAGCCGGTCAATTGCTGTGGACGAACACCGGAGCCAAGGATCGCGTGTTCGCCCGGCCCGAGCCGCGTAGGGGAGCCAAGCGAATCACCAACAATCGATGCCGTGCCCGGCGCTGATTCTTCGCTTTGGGAAACGATCTGTTGGTCCGGACTATTCGATGAAACGGTTTGCGGGTTCGACTCGGTGCCTAAGCGGCGCGAGAGCAAGTCGACGTCTTGTGCGACCACCTCAAACGAGCAGAGTGCAGCAAGCAGGTAAGTCAGAACGCCGACCGTGAATGACGACGAAGTCGATTTCATTGTCCTCAGTAGAGGCCCGCGACAGGGGGAATCATGCATCTGCGTCATGAGTGATTGTCGAGTTCGCCTACCGGCTCAATGAAGTCTTGATGCTGAATGTCAAACTGCGCAACGCAGGAGTTGGGCGTAATTTACGAGAATCTCCGTATCATTCCGGCGGCCGTAAGGACCGGCAAAGTAATTACTGTCGTATTTGGGAGGGCGAGGCACCCTCCCGATTGTTGAATCCGACAGTTATTGATTCTCCGATCCTAAGCTCAAGCGAGTTTCCGTTCAGCGGAATGTCATCTCGCAAATCATCAACCGCCGATCGAG
>JAQGHT010000009.1 GCA_028291565.1 Planctomycetaceae bacterium
GCGTAAATTAGTGTTCAAACTCTTGAGTTCTCGAACGGCTGGCAGCGCGCGGAATGGAAGAACAGATTGGGGAACACTAATCTCCGCTAATGCAGAATAAAGGGCATGTTGTCTGACGCGTATTGCCGACTTCCCGCCACCGGGCTTGTCCCGGTGGGTCCACGGCCTATGCACTACTTCTTTTCCGCGGAATTCCGAATGCGAAGTCGTGCCAAAGTTGTGGACTCACCCCACAAAGGGGAATTGGCGGAAATTCTGGACACTTTTCACTGATCCCCGTAGTTGACCGGAGCGTTTCGAGTCCCTTGGTCGTCAATTCATGTGAGATTTGAGATTTGAGATCTGAGATCTGAGAATTCAAATTCCATTCAAATCGCACACACGCCGCAGAAGTCACTGAATTGATGGAGCATCCCATGCAGCTGAATCTAAACGCACGGGGGCGGCGAAAAATGCCAGATTCTGAATTGTGATCGTCAGTTGGTAATCTGCCGTGCAACGACCCCTGCTCGTAAATGCCGTTGCATCAGCAGGACGGACATGAGTGTCCGTCCTGCTGCTTTAAAACAAGGTCTGATTCATTCCATCTGAACCCACGTCAGGCTTCTTGTACCAACGGCAATTCAAATCCCTGGCGGTATTCGCGCGTGAAGAGCCGATTCGCCTCGGAGTCGCTGGACAATTCTGTTTTTGGATCGATCGTCAGTGATTGACCGAGATGGAACTTGGTGGCATCGAAATTGACGCCGCTTTCCTTCAAGTGGTCTTCGAAACTGGTTAGGGTTTCTGTGACATGTCGATTGTCGGACAATTCACTGGGCCGCGTTCCTTGGGGGACCACTTTTCCCATCCGATAGGAGACATTCCCCAGATGCGCCAGGGCACTCGACAGATGACCGTCTTCGATGTCCAGGTGCAGATCTTTGTAGTTGCGACTGCGAATCGCCTTCACAAAGTTGGCGAAATGGGCCTGGTACTCGCCGCCGCTCCATTTGCCGAGTTCATTTCCTTTGTAATCAAACGCCACGCCGGACATATAATTCGGCCCGACCGCGTAGCCTTCAGTTCCGTACCAGATGTTCGCCGCACCCAGGAATGGGCCACCCTTCAACCCGAACGTGACGGGCGTCTTGATCGGCAAACCACGGACGTCGGAAATCAGTAACGCATCATCCCATTGGAAAATCGTGACCTGACTGTTGGCCACGTCGCCGTTATCGATGTATCCCAGGCGCCCGCCCAGGCTGACGACGTGTTTGGGCAACTCTTGCTTACCCAGTCCCCAGCGGGCTTTATCGAGTTCGTGCGGATTCTGATTGCCCAAGTCACCGTTTCCGGTTGCGAACACCCAGTGCCAGTCGTAATGCAAACGTTTGCGCTTGGGAACGACTTTGGGGGCAGGGCCGCACCACAGATCGAAATCCAATCCGGCGGGAATGGGGGCATCGGTGTCAACCAGACCAATGCTGTCGCGCCGCCGATAGCAGATTGCCCGGGCCGCAGTAATTTTGCCGATCTTGCCACTCTGGATGAATGCCAGGGTGTCTCGCATGCCGGTCATGCTGCGGCTCTGGACCCCCATCTGGCAGATCCGGCCGAGTTTCCTGGCCCACTGCGTCATCACCCGGCCTTCTTTTACGTTGTGACTACAGGGCTTTTCGACATAGACATCTTTGCCCGACTGCATGGCCCAGATGGCCATGAGTGCATGCCAATGGTTGGGAGTGGCAATGGAAACGGCATCGATGTTCTTATCTTCCAGCAACTTGCGCACGTCTTGGACATATTGCGGCGCATGCGCCAGATTCTTGAACTTATCGGCGTGTTTCTGATAGGCCGCTGGATCACAATCGCAGATTGCGACAAGATCGACATCGGGATTCTTCAGCCATTCTGCGAGGTGAGCACCTCCCTGACCGTTCACGCCAATCACAGCGACGCGAAGCTTGTCATTTGGCCCAACCTTACGAGTCGGGGCATCTTCAGCGAAGATGGATTTCGCTGCAGTTCCGGAGGCCAGTGCGGCGGTCGCCGCGAATAAAGCCTGTTCTACAAAATCACGTCGCGAAAGTTGCATAGTGTTGACTCCTGATGGATGAATCCAGTAGGAGTCAAATCATACCTCCAAAACGAGGGCCGTGGTAGGAGAAACCCACAGCCCTCTGTTGCAAATCCGGTTCAGTGTCGGAATCGAACTTGTACAATGAATTCTAGACATTCGACCTCATTGCGACTACTGGATACTTGAAACCTGCTCGAAACGAGTCCCATTATGCGACCGGCCCTGGCTTCCTGTGTGACTCTGGTTTTGCTGGCGACCATGTGGTGGGGAAGTCATCAGGTCTCGGACCCGGCCGACGCTCGCTGGAGTCAAATCGCGCCTGGAGTGTGGCGATCTGCGGGAATTCCCGCCGGTTACGCGATCATCGAACAGGATCGCGCACTTCTGATCGGCGCCCCGCGCGACATGGACTTGAACTCGCTCAAGTCTCGAGGTGTCAAGGAAATTCAACACTGCCTGCTCACGCATCATCATCGCGATTCGACAGCGCGTGCTCAGCAATTCGTCAAAGCCGGCATTCGTGTGCGGGCCGCGAAGGTCTCCGCCGAATGGTTGACGCCTGAAGGTGTGCGGCAGTTCTGGAAGACCTCGTTGCCGATCGTCCCCCCGGATCGAGCTCCGGTCCTGCGCGACCGATCCCTGGGACTGTTTGCTTACCTGATGCATCCGGAAGGGATCGACGGAGTTGAATGCAGTCTGGATCCCGGCCAGATAATTCAATGGGGCGCGTGGCAGATCGAGGTCCTGCCGACCCCCGGCCACAGTCGCGACCACACTGCTTTCGTCGCCCGCAAAGCGGATCGGGAACAGGCCGTCATTTTTTGCGGTGATGCGATTTCGACGCCGGGCAAGATTTGGACTCCGTATACGCTGGACTGGGATCATTGGACTGACTTGGGAACAAAAGCCGCCGCGGAATCTTTACGAAAAATCGCGTCGTTAAAACCGGGGCTCCTCTGCCCGGAACACGCACCCATTCTCGCTGGCACAGACGTCATTGCTGAGGCCTTAAACACAACGGTATTGGGACTCGATGCAGCGGGATTTCTGAAGAGCTATGAACGTTTTTCCAAAGAGCGGTTGGGTAATCCGCCGGTCTATTCCTTCCTGGCGCGGGACCAGGTGGCGACCGCTGGCGAAAAGCCCTGGACGAAGTTGTCGGAGCATTTATTCCTTTCGGGAAATACCTACGTCTTGAGTTCCCGGGACGGAGACTTGCTGGTTGTCGATCCGTTCGGGCCTCAGATCGCTGAACAAATCACCAAATTGCAACGGTCCGAGAAGCTCGGGGCCGTGAAAGTCGTTCTGATTACCCATGCCCACAACGACCATTATACGGGGGCGTTCCTGTTGCCCGAGCGGAACAAATGGGAAGTTTGGACCTTGGATGCCGTGGCGAAGCCGATCTCAAATCCCTTCGCGGTCTGTGCGCCGTATGTCGACACGCGAGCCCTGGAAGTCGATCGAATCTTCAAGGACGGCGAATCCGTGACCTGGCATGAATATCAATTTCGGATCGGGCATTTTCCGGGTCAGACACTGTTTACGATGGGTGTGCAAGCGACAATCGACACCAAGAATTGCTATTTCACCGCGGACAATTTCTTTCATGCGGACCAGTTTTCCGGTTCCGGTGGTTGGTCCGGCCGAAATCGCGCCTGGCCGCTGCTCTATGCCAGAAGTGCTAAAAGCGTGCTCGATGCAGCACCGGATTGGGTCTTGGCGGAGCATGGCGGTGCATTCGCGTTCTCGGCAGAGGATTTTCGCCGTCGCGTTCAATGGTCGGAAGAAACGGCCCGGGTGATGGATCAACTTTCCACTTCGACCCAGCATCGGCACGACTGGAATCCAACACGCATCACTGTTGAGCCAATGCTGCAGCGGTTGGCGGCAGATGGTTCTCTGAAGGCGGAGTTGATTCTGGAAAACCCGCTGTTGCGATCGATTGACGTTCGAGTTGAACTGCAGGACAGAGGTCTTATTTCGCCGTTTGTCAAGGAATTTTCCATCCGGGGCGGTCAAACACTCCGCCACGAATTGAAGTTGAAAGCCATTCAACAATTGCCGGTCGGCCGTCACGTCTTTCCATTGATCATTCGCGAGGCATCCGCAGAGGACCCGGCGGATGCCTTTCTGGTTGTTGAAAACTAAAAACGCGATCCGAAACTGCCAAAGTATTTGGCGAGCGGTGGGTGTCAACCCACTGGTTCTTCGTTCGCAGTCGGCGAATCAGTACCTGTGGGGCGACGGGCGATATATCAGACGGGTTTCGGGGGGCAAGTCTTCAAATGTCAGTTTTGGCGTCTGGGAAAACGTGCCAGGCGGCTTGGCGTGAGATTTGGCAAACCCAGTCAAAAGCAGATCGTGGCTCCAAAACCGAAATTTGAACACCTGACCCCGCATGTGACTTCATTTCGAGAAGACTTGATACGCCGTCTCAAGCTGCCCAACGAAGAATTCGCCGTCCGTCAGTGGTTTGAGTTTCTGTTTGATTGCTTCCAGTTCTTCCTGGCCACTGGCACCTTTGGTTTGCAGAACTTTGACGAGTGCCGCGAAGCCCGTGCTGAGCAGTTCTTCGTTTTCAGTATTTGCGGATTTGGAAAATTCCGCGGCTTGAGTGAACGATTGGACGGCTTCTGGAAACTGGTTCGCTGCCAATTGTTGAGCACCCAGCATCCAATAGGCTCGGCTCAGAGGCAGAGCCTCCTTCTTCAGCTCCACGGCCAGTCGCAAGTTCGTTCGGGCGGCGTCGAGGCCCATTTGCAGATCAGAGGCCGTGATCGGGATCCCCGGTTCGTCCCAGCCGTTCCAGGTGAATGAAGCCAGATCATAAGCCATCGCCTTCGCCGCGCTGCGGATTTCCAGAGCACGGTCGGGGTCGCTTGTTTGCAACGTCAGTGCGACTGTCAATCCATACTGCAGACCCGCCCGACCCAATGCAGTTGCCCGAAACAGGTCCTTTTCCTTCCAGTAGAAGTGGCGCATGACCTCGTGAAATGTCTTGACTGCGATGAGTTGATCCGGCTGTTTTGACAACAACTCAATTGCGGCGAATGTTTCCTGCTCCCGACAGATCTCTATGGCGTTTTCCTTCATCGAACACATTCCCTGTATGCGGTTTTTCCAGGTACAATCGTCATTTTTTCAGCGAGCGGCCCCAACGTTGGCCTTCTGCCTTACTGGTCCAGTAGGCTGCTTTGTCGACGTAAGCCTCGCCCCCTGGCGGAATTCTAAGCGTAATTTCTCCCGTGGGAAAGTTAAACTTCGTCTCGCGCGAGCTGAAGTAAAATGTGACGGCCACTGTTCCGTCAGCGTCGTGTCCGGCGGAATAGAGATTTTCGGCGGAGAGTCGGATCGGCGTTTCCGGGTATTTCTTTTTGAGCTCCGCATTGGCGAATTGAATCAATCGATCCTCTGCTGCGTGACCTCCCACTACCGCCAGAGAAACGAACTGCTTCAAACGATCTTGTGCGACTTTGAAACGCTCATGCGAAACGGGGCCATTATTGTCTGGCAACGGAGGCTCAATCGAGACAAGATCATACACTTTGCCTTCGCGTTGAATGGAAATGCGACTGCCGTGCTGATTCCACAGGCTCGCCGGAAGCGGATCTCCCCGGTTTTTCAAATTCAATTCGGGTTCCGCCTTGATGTTGAGAGGTTGACGTTCCGTCGCATGCGCGGCTTCGATCAACCAGTTGACCAGTTCCGAAATTTCACCTGCTGAGAGTTTCGTTTCGACCAGTGGATCGCGCAGCGACTGTAAGGCGCGCACGCGACCGTCTGGAAATATTCGCAGACGCGCGAACCGAAAATGATCGCCCTGTTTGATGGGAAGTTGATCATCCCAGGCAATGACCCAGTCTG
>JAQGHT010000021.1 GCA_028291565.1 Planctomycetaceae bacterium
TCCGGAGCCGATCCTGTTGTCGAAGTCCGGAAATGACCGATTGGAGCGCGGGACGCACTCTGCCGAGAGTTTCCATGGCGGACGAAGTTTCGAGCAACACCAGGACATCAGCCGGAGCGGTTGCGGCGGGATCAACCTTAGTCGGCAGTTCGGCCAGGAAATACGTAGCCGCCTGGTCGTTCCAGGGATCGGGGCCTCGCACGAGTTTGTTCTGAGGATCCACAGTCACGAACTGACTTAAGGAAGTCTCATGATCCTGCGGTGTGATTTTTAGTTTCAGTGGTGGGGCCACAAGTCTGCGGAAGGTGGCGGGCTGCTCGGGCAATGATTGCTGAAACGCCAGCATCAGATCACTAGTCGGTAGATAGCTGTGTCGGGCGAAATCAAATCCGATCAGACCGTCCCCTTTGGCAACGAACTTCAATTCCGGATGGGTCGGCGAACTGACCGAGTTCAACGGCGTCGGTCCCTGGATGGTGCCGTGAATGCGGAAATCCCAGATCGGTTCCAGATCCGACAACAGCGGCAGTTGGACGTGGTACTGTTCGGACTGCCCGTACAGAGGCAGCGTATAATCGAGCAGGATCCGCTTGATATCTCTCGGGAAGATCGGGAAGACGCGCATTCGAAACAGGTTGTCACCGATCTTTTCGAGGATCGCCGGATCTCTGCGTTTTCGCACGATTTCCGAATAGATCGAATTCGCCCGCTGACGATCGATGATTTCACCTTCAATGAGACTCGTCGGCGTGACATACATGGCGAATCTCGACACCGATGCCCCCGGCGGCAGATTGAAGACAAATTCGCCTTCTTCCTGACGTTCTGAAGGGTTGTAAAACGCCTGGTCGAGTTTGACGAGTGCCACGGGCGGAGACAGCACGAGTTCCGCGTGATACCGTGCGATCGCCAGCCGTGTTTGAGATTTGCTTTGTGGATCGGTGATCACCAATTGCCCGGGTCCCTGGCCAGGCGGCGTAGGCTTGGTCCAGATCGCCAGTCCGGCCACCTGGGTCTTCGACATTGGAGCCGATTCGCCAGCTCCTTTGTTGTCGAGCCAACTGCGGCTCGACTTCTCAGCAAGTGTGACTGGTTCCGCATTGGGGACAAGCACGCGAGCGGATCCGCGTAGTGTCGAGACCTGAAATTCGCGATCAGATTTCCGAACGACTTCAACACCCGCAGCCGTGACTTCGATCTGCGCGTCACCCGCTACAATATTCCAAGTTTGCGCTTCCGGCGCAGTGCAAAACAGGCGTCCGGAGATCACATGGACACGGCGTTTCACCAGATCGTATTTCACGTGTGAAAGGGGCCCCAGGAATAGTCCGTGCTCTTCGCCCAGGAACATCTGACACGGACCGTCCGCGGACGTTCGGCACTCCGAGTGATCCGGCAGGATACCACCCGCGGGAATCACGCGCCAGGGGCGGTCCGCCTCGCGAACTGCGAGATGCCCGGCCGTTCGTCCAACAACCGAGACCGTCTGTGCGGCAATTAAGATCGCGGGAGCCGCGATCCAGAATGCCAGAACGGACACGACAACGAAGCGCACGCAGTGAATCATGATGAGATTTTTCAAAACGCCGACCTGCAGAAGTTCAAGTCCGATTCGAAGCGGTTATCTTATCAGATTCGCACGCCGAGGGGTCGGTGGGCACGAATTTCAGTTTTCGCCAACCCAGGTTTTTTCTCGTGCGTCAAAATCCGCGTACTGGATTAAATCATAGAGTTCACTGCGGGTCTGCATGGTGTTCACGAAATTCTTCTGCGTCCCTTCGGCCGCCAGCTGCTTGAGGGCCGTTTCGGCCGCCTGCATGGCGACTCGAAAAATCGTGACGGGATAAAGAACTGCCGCATATCCCAGTTGTGACAGCTCCGACAAACTTAAGAGAGGTCCTTTACCGAACTCGGTCATGTTGGCGATCAGAGGTGCGCGAATCAACTGCGCGAAACGCGCGAATTCGTCAGCCGATTGGAGCGCCTCAGGAAATATCATGTCGGCTCCGGCCTCAAGATAGGCTGCCGCGCGCGACACGGCGGCATCGAAGCCATCAACGCCGCGCGCATCGGTCCGCGCGATAATATAAAACGCCGGGTCGCGCCGAGCCGAAACGGCGGCGCGGATCTTGGCGACCATTTCTGACGTGGGAATCAGGCTCTTGCCATTCAAGTGTCCGCAACGCTTGGGCATCTCCTGATCTTCCAGGTGTAAGCCCGCCAGGCCGGCGGATTCAAACTGCTGCACAGTTCGCTCCACCGAGAGAGCTCCCCCGAAACCTGTGTCGGCGTCAGAAATGACGGGCACCGACACGGCTTGAGCCAGGTAGCGGCCTTGTTGCACGAATTCCGTCTGAGTCATCAAGCCAATGTCAGGAACTCCGGCCAGACTGACTGACAGTACGGCCCCTGATTGATAGACCGCTGGATAGCCCAGTCTTTCGGCCATCTTGGCGCTCAGTGCGTTGAACACACCTGGAATAGCGATGGTGCCAGTCCCGAGCGCCTGACGAAAGCGTTGTCCTGGAGTCGTCGGTTTTTGAATGTGCATCATGATCAGTGCCGCTTACGTTTCGAGCGAACTCATTTCGGAAATGAATGCATGAGAACGAGTTTTTACTCAATGCATTTGCTGTTACTCAAGAGAACCGTGTGAGCGTCAGCGAGTTTCCGAGATACCGCGAACAATTACCGCCGGATCGGCTGTGGCAAGTGTCCAGGCACTCCGAAACGTTTTCCATCCAGCGCTGGCTTTATCCTGTCATCGTAATCGTAGATCGCCAGAAATGAAAACAGGGCAGACGCCACTTGCGTTGCATCCACCCTGGTTGTTGTTTTCGAATTGCCCTGGCAGCAAGAACCTGGAAGCTGATCACCGCATCTGAGTCAACTGTCGCAATCTCTCACGAGATCGGCAACAGAATCCAATTACCAGGCACGGACTGGGCTCACGGGATACCCGGCTCCGAACGTAGTTGCACCATAGACTGGCTGAGACTGGAAGACACCCGGATTGGCGTTCACGTAACCGGTTCGGACGGTTCGTTGCCCGGTTCGAACATCAATGACATGGATATTGACGAATCCATTGTCAAATTGGACGGCTCGATTTAAGGCCTGGCGATAGGTCCAATCGTTGACGATTTCATGTCCATTGATGCGGTGAATGACATCGCCACGCTCCAATCCCATTCGCTCGGCGGGAGATCCGGGGAAAACGGAGTCCACGACCATCCCCAGACCGAACTGGAAGTGCTCCATAATTCCCAGATGTGGCCTGACTGGGCTGCCGATCGGGACTGGAACAAACGGACGTAACCGAGGTTGATAGAACGGATCCGCAAAGGTGCTCGTCGCACCGAACAGAGAAAACACCGTTGCCGCCAACAATCCCAATCCGATAGTCCGTACTCGCATGTTCATGATCATGACTCCCGTGGCAGACGCCAACTCTTAATCACGTGCCAGTTCCACTGCATCCTTGGCATCACACTGATGTCAGTTGTTTGGATCGTTTTGTCTGACGAGTTTTGTATTAGGCATTCCGCGTGCCATTGAACGATTTGATGACTTGCGCTTGGTTTAGTTTTCTGTAACACTATATTTCACAATAACTTGAGAACACATACTGTCTCGTACTGGCTCGACATTGCTCGCAATCTCCGCAGTTTGTGTATTCACAACGAGAACACTTTTTGTCGATTGTTAGACATACTGATGGCGCGCATGTGACGTAAACAGAAAAGGGCTCTCCGAACCATGAAGAGCATGCGACGCCGTGGTTCTAACTTCAGATGGCTGGGGAAAAATTCTGACTGAAAACCTCCAATGGAGTTTTGATCGGGATTGCTTTGAACTCAGAACGACCGCTGGCCAAATGTGAATCCGAAACTGACCCTTCCGCGCTGCCACCACGATTCCTCTCGCTGGTAATCATTGCGGATACCTGGGACGCTGGCGTTCCACGAATTCCGTGCTGTATAAACAGACTATGGACAAGGATACCTGGGAGTACCTGAGCTACGTCGTGACGGTCATTGGCCTGCCGTTCGGCATCCTCGTTTTTATCTATGAGCAATGGAAGGAGCGGGAGAGCGAGGAAGAAGAAGTCTACCAGCTCCTGTCGGATAATTATCAGGATTTCCTGAAGGTCGCGTTAGAGAACCCCGATCTGCGGCTCTTCGCCGCGGAGCAAACTCCCCATTTGACTGACGAGCAAAGAGAGCGCATGTTCATAACATTCACGATGCTCATTTCTCTGTTTGAGCGCGCTTATCTGCTGCTCTATGAGGAGCACATGCCGGCCAAAAAACTGCGTCGCTGGCGCTCGTGGGAAGACTACATGCGGGAATGGTGCCAGCGTGCAGACTTCCGAGCTTTGCTGCCTGTTTTACTGCGCGGTGAAGATCCGGAATTTGTCAGTTATCTGACTCAAATGAATCAAAATGAATTGCAGCAGCAACGGGAAACCAAGAATTAGAGCGGTTTAACTTTGCGCGTTCCGGTTTACGATGATTAATTGTGCCACTGCTTTAACGCTGTACTCGGCGTTTAAGCAGTGCTTTTCACCGCTCCGAATGCACTGCTTAACGACCGAG
>JAQGHT010000031.1 GCA_028291565.1 Planctomycetaceae bacterium
ACCAGTAACTCGATCAATGTAAAGCCGCAACTGTGTACACGATGTCGCCCCGCTCGCCCACGGTTTCTTCGCTTGAACATGAAAGTTCTCCCTATTGTTGAACAGCGATGACCAACCTGCGGTTATAGACACATTCTTGCTCCGCCACGCGGAGTCATTTACCAGATAAATCTCCGGAATTCGCAATAAAGCGAGGAATTGTCGAGCTTCTCAGTGATTCGGAGCGCTCGAATTGCAGCTTCGTCTGGAATCGAATCCGCTTTCATCGACAAAGAAGAGAAAATGACAGAATCAGATTGAGGTTTCGAAAAACAGCATCCGAACTCTGTCCACACCAGAAGGGTCCGCACTCACAGCATGATCCTGTTCGTGAGAATCTGCTGTGCAGAAGTTTGTCGAGTACAGTGCTCATGCGTTTGTCGCCGAAACGGCATTTCAAGCCCGCACGAATTGCGAAGGCATCAAGAACCTCGTATGCGATTTTAAAGGACCTGATGCATTTTTACAAACTCAATGTGTCAGAGTTCCGTCCGTTTTCTCTAAAAAAGGCACTAGAGCGCAGGACCATAGCACGATTGCAGAAGCTGGTCAGTATTTTCGCGATCGTTGTGGGAGACTTTTCATTGATGGACAATCACATGTACTCGCTTTGGCGGCTAGACCTGAAAGAGCGAACGCCTGGTCTGGAGCAGAGGGTTTGCCCCGCTGGTCGTGATTGTGCCCGCTGAAAGACCCGGCCGGGAGGCCGGTGGCCGTTACCGAGTAAAGGATGGCATCGAACCCTTTTCAGCCCGGAATCGGTCACTCCTTGAACGAAAGCAGACTGTTAACGGCAGATGCCCGAAATTCGAGGCGATCTGCCCTGATTCTCGATGGTGTCCGTGCTCTCGCGACTTACTCCTAACGGCATGCGCCTGTCCTGATTTCTGGTTAAGTTCGCGAGCCGTTATCTGAATCGAGTGGAAGGCGGTGTCGAGCTGCGGCACTCCAAGACCTTGGAGTGCCGCATCTCAATGCGATATTTGATCGACGTCATTTTGCAGTGCGAATTCCTGTTCGTAGCGGCATCATTTCGCTGGTGGGGCAATCGCCTTCTTCAGCAAGTTATGTGTGATCTTCTGCACGCGTTCGTCGGGTCCGTGCGGTCGAGTCCAGTGTGACCAGGGCAGCGTGTGGCCTGGCGGGCTGCTGAGGTCCTGGGACCAGAAGATTGTCGAGGCGTTGAAGACGAAATTGCTTTTCGGGCCTGGATAGATCGTCGCCGTCCAATGCTGAGGTTTGACGCCGCCGACCAGGGCTGTGCCTTCGCCAACGATTTCCAATCCTGGAATCGCGGGGGGATCTCCGTGATATTCCCAGCCGACCAACCCCGGGACATGTTCGCCTGCTTTGACTCCAGTTCCCGCAAACATCCAGTGTTCAGGTTTTGTGACGACCCAATCCGCGCCGCCGTTCACAGGTTCGACGTTGCGAGCACCCATCAAGAATCCCTCGTCCGGGCCGCGTTCCGGGAATGGACCGTTGTCCTTTTCGCGTTGTTCCGCGTATTTGTACTTGCCGCCGTAGGGGCCGCCGCGAAACATGATCCGATTGGGGCGGCCGTCAACACTGTTGCGCAATGGAGTCACCCAGCAGACAGAATTTCCGGACAGGAACAATAGCGAGACTCCGGAATCTCTCAGCTTGACGACACTGTTGTATTGTCGAATATCCCAATACTCGTCGTGTCCCACACTGATAAAACAGGACGTCTTCAAGCCTCGATCTGGTGTGACGAGGTCGCAGTTCGCGCAATAGCTGACATCATAACCGTGCTGTTCCAGGAAGTAGGCCAGGGGAAATTCAAATGACATATACTCCCCTGCCCCGACCGACAGCGGATCGTTCACGACACTCGTATGTTGCGCATAACGTCCGTAAGGGCGGTCGAAGCTGACGTCGGCCCACGGGCCCTGGTTGCCTTTGGGGTGCGTATAGACCGAGTATTTGCTGGGCCAGGCATTGTAAGCTTGCCAGGTATTATCCGAACATTGAAACAGGATGTCGGCCGGGCGGTCATCGCGCACGATGAAGATCACGTAACTCTGCCAGGCGGCGACGGTTTCATCGGGGGGAATGATTGTCATCCGACCGAGATAGACACCGCTCGGCCAGTCGGCGGGGATCTTCAGTCGCGTCGTTGCTTTCCAGCGGCATTCGTGGAGGTTCTTGGGGCCGATTTCCGGGACAGGTTGTGTCTGACCTTCGAACGGCCCCAGAGTGGTCATGAGCCGGGCGCCCCGGCCGCCGTAATAGCCTGTGCGGAAAATCTCGATCTGAAATGAGCGGGCGGGATTGGTGGAGACCATGATGTCGATGTCGTCACCGGCCGCGACGCTTTGCTTGGAGCAATAGCCTTCAATCAGAGACGAGCGGACTCCATCGACGCTATCCAGTTTGACGCGTGTCAGCTGCCAGTCGGTAGACCCGGGTTTGGCATTTTCACGTCGGATCAATTCGGGATCCCGCTCGGCGGCAATCAGCGCCGGCGATGAGCAGAAAATCACGGCAAACAACAACCAGCAGCTCGATCGAATCATTGAGAACTCCTGCAAAATACAGAGTTTGTTCGGTGAATTCAGGCCACTGGGCTTACCCCGGTGGGGCCACGGTCTATGCACCACTTGTTTTCTTGGTGGCTCTTTCTGCGAAGTCGCGCGCAGTCCGTGGCCAACACGGAGTTCGTCGAGCTTGGCGAGGCGGCCAGGCACAGACTGAGAAACTTACTCCGATGCGATCAATTGGACATTCACACGCCGCGATTTTCCAGTCACTCTCAGGATTTCAATCCATTGACCAAATCCAGATTGGAACGCATGTGCTCGAGATTCAATGTTCCGATGACGGCGGTTGAGACCGCTGTATTGCAGAGCACGAATCTCAATCCGTCCGCGGGGGACAACTTTCCAGACGCCAAGGCTTTCTTGACGACGACGCCGATCCCAGACACCGCGGCGTCAGCAATCACCGCTTCTTGAGACTGATCCTCAAGATGGTATTCGACCATGATCACATCGGCCCAGGCGAACGATGCTCGTGCCCCTGCGGCCGTCTTGGCTGAAAGTCCTATTTGCCGGATTGCTCCAGTTGCCCGCAGACGCAGCAATGTCTCGACGGCGTCGGTCTGGTTCAGAATTTTCAGATCGTCACCCGCAGCATGAATGAAAACGAGATCCAACCGATCAGTTTGAAGGCGTTTCAGGCTACGTTGGACACTCTGTTCAATGGCGGTCCGAGAGAAATCGTAGGTCGAAATTCCGTGATCGAAGTCTTCGCCAATTTTCGTAGACAAAACGAATTCGTCGCGCCGTTTTGAAATCGCCTGCCCGATGCGTTGCTCGCTCAGACCATAGGCCGGGGCCGTATCGATGTAGTTGATTCCCAAATCGAGCAGATTATTCAGCAAGCGCGAGACCGTTGCGTCATCCGGCAACGGGTATTCGGTGCCATACTTGGTCTTTTCGTTGCGGCCGATTTTGAAAGCGCCATAGCCCAGTATGCTGACTGCGGGGCCGCGTTTCCCTAATTGTCTTTGATCCATGTCGACTGCAGCTCCCAGGGTGGCAGTGCCACCGACGGCGTGGGCCAGTTCAAATCCGCCAATGCAGCCTGGAAATGAGTTGGCTCTCGTATCTCCAAGGCTCCGAGCTGTTCGATCACACGTTCGGCCATCCGCGGCGCCAGAACGAGTTTGGTCGGCCAGGCCGTGAGAACGTTGCGTTCTTGAAGTAATTGAACATCGTCAGGACGCGCTCCGTCTTTCGTTTTTGCTTCGGCTCGATCGATTCGATAGGTGGACCACTCCAGGCGGCTCGGAATCCAACGGGGCAAGACGGCAAAGAGTTCCTGACGCGCGAATTGAATGAGTTCTTCCGGGGTCATGCGGACTCCGTCTTCGGCCAGTTGTCCGCCAATTTGCCAGACAATGCGGCCCGCTGAGTCCTCGTCGGACGTGATGGTCACTCGGGTCCTGGCGCCATCGACACAGTGACCAGTCAATAACGGCAAATCGCCGCGCGCCAGCACCATATGCAAGGGGCGCCGTTGCATGGCGTTGGCGGGCAAGTCCAGTCTCTGACGCAATCGTTCATTGCCGGCACCGGAAGTCAGAACCAGGTGCTTTAAGGTCAAGGTTAATACGGACTGGGAATTGGAATGGCGAATCTGAAGAGCTTCTACGTGGCCATCCGAGCCTATTTGAAATTCCGGGTCCTGTTGCGGATTGATCTGCAGGATCAAACCGCGGTTTCGATCGGCCATCACCTGAGCAAAACTACTGGTGTCGATGACTTCTTCCTCGAGGCGATAGACGTGTCCCGGGCAGGAACTGAGAACTGCGGGCCGTTCTTCGATGGCGAGCGGAATCGGTTTGACCTCCAGCATCGCCCGCGCTCCAATCAATCCGGCCCAGGATTGCCAGGAATCACTGCGCCAGAGAAAGCAGCAAGTGCTGCGCATCCGCATCGCGGACAGGTTGGGTTCGATGGTGCCAGAGCGCGCAGAGCTCCAGACCCCGGGCATTTTTTTTACGGCGCTCGCCGAGGCGGAAAAAGCGCCCTGCAGAATATATTTGACGCCGCCGTGCAAAATTCCCTGCGAGGCGGTGGTTTGGCCGCCGCCGAGTTGCCCGGACTCCAGAAGTATCGCACGGAAACCGCGGCGCCGCAGTTCGTCCAGCAACCAGAGACCGGCACAGCCTCCACCAAAGATCACAACGTCGGTATCCAGTATCACATTCATTTCCGTTCGCCGAGGACCGGCGCATCGTTAGTTGTCACAATATCGTCAGGGTACAGCGGTTTAACCTTGCGTCTTCCGGTTTGTGATCGGAGTATCGTGCCACTGCTTGCCGTTGTACTCAACGGAAGCAGTGCAAACACAAGTTCGAGGTCGGACTGCTGGAGGATTGAGTACAATCCCAAAGTAGTGGCACCGGCAGACTCAAAGTTAAACAGCGATAGTTCAGCAAATACAAGCGGCGAGCCGCTGCTACGACATCTCATCTCCGACGAGTTTGTTGACAACGTCAGAACTGCCGAAGACGAACAGGCAATCACCGGTTCGAATTTCCGCGTCAGCCGTCGGAGGCATCAGCCGCTCGCCGTCTAACCTGCGAATACCAACCACCATCACTCCGAGTTCCCGCAGGTCTGTTTCCATGAGCTTTTTGCCGATCAACGAACTTTTCGGTCCAATTTGAACGTCGGCCAATTCCAGTTCACGTCCGTTGCGATCGGCGATATCCAAGAAATCTTCGATGTTCGGGTTCAACATGAACCGCGCCATTTTGTTCGCGGCTGTCGTATAAGGGCTCACGACGCGATTGGCGCCGGCCAGCATCAGCTTGGCGGCCGCTTTTTCGTCACCGGCACGCGCGATGATCTGCAAATCTTCCTGTAACAGCCGGGCAGACAAAACAACATAGACATTGTCAGCATCGGTTGGCAGTACGGCGGCGAGCGATTTGGCATGTGAGATTCCGGCATGTCGCAGAACTTCGTCGTCCGTCGCATCCCCCACGATAAAGTTCCACTGTTGTGGTTTCGCGACAGCCAACAAGCGGCTTTCGTTCCGATCAATCACCAGGAAAGGTCGCTGTCGTTCATGAAGCTGTCGGCAGATGGTTTCGCCCATCCGACCGAGGCCGCAGATCAAGTAGTGGTCTCGGAGAGCTCGAATTGTCTGGTCCATGCGGCGTTTTTCCAGGATTCCTTGTAATTCGTTGCTGACCAGTAACTGGCCGAGAGTGAATGCGCTATAGGTAAAGACGCTGAATCCAACCAGCAGATATCCCATGACGAAGACGCGCCCCGCAGGACTCAGCGGGATGATCTCGCCAAAACCCACTGTCGTCAGCGTCGTAACGGCCATATAGCAGCAATTGAGCCACGTGGCTTCCGGCTTACCCTCTTCCAGTAGCCGAAACCCCATCGTGCCCACTGTGATCAGGCTGATCAAGATGATGAAGATTCTTACGAAACGTTGCATGAGACGGAGTTTATCGTCCGGCCATCGAGTTCAACAGATCAAAACGAATCGCCAGTTTTCGACGTATCGGGCATTGATTGGTCGTCGTTTCCCGGCTGATTCACTGACTTTGTGGTCCATTAAGCTGCCGATGCGGAATGGCTCCAATGTGTTGCGTCGCGGCAACATGTTGCAAGGCGGTCGTGTCGACGACAGAACTCCTTGGTGAATTGCAGTTTACGCGATGTTCTTTGAATTCTTGAACTCATTGCGGTGGTTTTGGGAAACATCCGTTTCGACGTAATCGCATTCAAGACAACGTCGCTCCGGCTGTTTCTCTGCCGTCATTAATCGCGTGGATGAAACATGTTGCGTCAAGTAGAAGGCGTTCGCGCCAAGAGTCTGAAAC
>JAQGHT010000032.1 GCA_028291565.1 Planctomycetaceae bacterium
CGAATGCTGGTCATCGACGCAAAAACTGGTGAAGTCCTGGAGCGGACGCGGGTCGTGGATGAAGTCACGCTGGCCGAGAAGCTTGAACCGGGTATAAAGATCCAAGGGTTGCTGCCGGCGCGGTATCCGTATGCCAGCCCAGTTGTTGCAGAGAAAAATCTGTTTTTTTTCGACGATGCCGGTCACACTGCGGTCTTCGAACTCGGTCGGGGGGGGAAGTTTGTCCGTGCCAATACTCTCGAAGATGCCTGCGTCGGCACCCCCTTTTTCATCAGGGACAAGATCATCCTTCGAGGTAGCCAGACGGTTTATTGTATTGGCGAGAAGCCGTAAGCTTGCGTTGAACCACCGGTTTCCTATGGTCGATTTCTCTTGAAAAAACCGGCGGCTAGCGCCGTGCCGCTCATAGTCTGATGACAAAATGAATCTGACCACTATCGCGCTCTAATTGGAATCAAGGTATGTTTCTCAGAACAATGCTGATTGTGTGCCTGACCTGTCTTTCAACCGCCGTCGCGGCCGAGAAAGTCGCCGTGAATGTACCCGGACTTACGGATTGGCCGCATTGGGCGGGGCCCAAGGGCGATTGCACCACGGATGAAAAGGGCTTGCTGAAAGAGTGGCCCAAGGACGGTCCCACCGTCCTCTGGAGAATCAAGGTCGGAACCGGTTCCAATCATCCGTCAGTGGCCGGTGACGACCTCTGCTATGCACAGTTGGATGAAGATGAACTGCACGAAACCGTCAAGTGCCTGGATGCCAACACCGGGAAAGAGAAATGGAGTCACACCTATGAAGTGCCACCCATTTATCACGTTGGCTGGGGCGAATTGGGGGTCCGGGCAACTCCGACGATCACCGACAAATACGTGTATGAAGTGGGGACTTTCGGGCATGGCTTCTGTTTTGAGCGGAGTACCGGGAAGGTCATCTGGACGCACAACTTCCGGGATGAATCACCCTATCTCAAT
Source organism: Planctomycetaceae bacterium (assembly GCA_028291565.1). Lineage (GTDB taxonomy): Bacteria > Planctomycetota > Planctomycetia > Planctomycetales > Planctomycetaceae > JAKFVC01. The sequence continues at coordinate 972 of JAQGHT010000032.1, forward strand.
GGATCACTCAAGGGCGACGGCAACCTCGAGTGGAAAGGTTTTAATGGGTCGCTGATTCCGATTGGTGACAAGATCGTGATGTTCTACTGGCAGGGGGGAAATCCCGCGATACCGGCTTGGACAAAGACGGAAGTCACCGTCAAGATGCAGGTCTTCGCCTACGAAGCGTTAACCGGAAAGATTGCCTGGAAGTACGAGGAAACGTGTGCCCCGGGGACTCGTGGTCCCGGCTTGGTTACGGGAAGTGGTCTGCCGATCACGTTTCGCAAAGAGAATTGCATTGTGATTCATGGAAATCGGCAATGGAAGATTCTTCGCCTGGCGGATGGCAAGCAGGTCTGGAACTGGGAATGCTCCGGGCCCAACGAGGCTCCGGCGTGGGCTAGCGGGGGGCTTCGTCCAGTCGGTCCGAATCTCTATCTCGACGATCTGAACGGCTGGCAGAAGTCCCTGGTGGAATGCGATTTTTCCCAGGATGATCCGAAGCCCAAAGCACTCTGGACGGGTAACCAGGTCCATGAAGCAATCACCCCCCCAGTCATTCTGGACGGATATTTGTATGGGTTCTGGGTCGATGATCGTAACGAAGCATCGGAATTGGGCGGGAGCCCCGGAAAGGCGAATTTCTCGCTACGTTGCACGGACTTGATGAGCGGGAAACTTCAGTGGTCTCAACCGGGATTCCGGATGGGGCTGTCGCTGAGTGCTTCGGCGGGCCAGATTTACGTTCGCAGTCATAAAACATTGACGCTGATCGAAGCCAATCCGAAAGCCTACGTCGAGAAGGGACGAATTGCGAACGTCCATGACTTGAAGAACACGGGCGCACGCGGCCATAAGGGCCTGCTGGATTGGAACATGCCAGTCATTGCTGGAGGCCGTCTGTTTATCAGGACGCCTTTGGAGCTCATTTGTTATGACATCAAAGACCGTAAGTAAGAAGCTGCTTTAGCCCATCTCTCTCGCTTACGAAGATCGTCCGCTTCGTCGTAGCATAAGCCTCTGGCTTGTGCGGATTGGGACCGATGAGACTGATTTGTCCTTGCGGTTCCAGTCGTCCCATTCCGAAACGCTTCACTGCTGTGAGCCGGTTGGCGAACGAAACTGCCAAATGAGTTCGCAATGCTGAGGACACCTGCAGCGCCAGACTCCCGCTTTGGGTCTTCGCATCTTGAAATGGACGGTTTGACAGCCCGCGCACTTCGCTTCCCAGCGAGCCGATTCTTGTACGGTCAGCGGCACTGGCGGTTTGAGTGCCGGATCACCCATAAATTCGAACGTCAAAGCGGAGCGGGCAGGGCACCTGCAGCGGTAGCCTCCGGCGGCCATCGGTCGTTTATAGCGGTGAAAAGTCTTTTGACAATCCGGACACGTGGCCTGCCAGTCGCCAGGTGTCAGGGCGGCATCGGGTGAGGTCTCGCAGGCCGTGGGCGTTGCGCCCAGTTGTCTGGCCACAGCCTTCCAGGCTGGCCCGTGACCCTTGCCGGGGCCGACAATGGCAAGAGCAATTTCATGCCAGAGTGTGTCGAGAACGAGCTCTGGAGGACTGTTCAACGCATAGTACCTGGCGATCTCGATGCGTTTCGTATGGTATTTGCAAACACCCACTCGACGCTTTGTATTGGCCCAGCCGAATGTCCAGCCATGCAGGTTGTGCTTCGCCAGTTCCTGACTGGCGATGACTTCCAGTTCTTTCAAGTCCATTTCCATCACGCTTCCTGTCTGCAATTCCATTTCTCATTGATCTTGCTGAGGCGACCTGGATGCCGCGAGCTGATCGTTCAACCAGATCGTCGCATCGGCATCCGAAGGCATCCGCCAGTCGCCTCGGGGTGACAGGCTGACCGATCCGACCTTGGGACCGTCCGGAACGCAAGACCGTTTGAATTGCTGGCTGAAGAATCGTTTCAGAAACAGTTGCAGAGTTTTCTCACGCACGCTTCTGGAGTAAGTCGTGGAGAATTCAGCGTAGTCCGACAAATACAAGATCTTCTCGGGCGAGAAGCCGCTCCGTAAGAAGTGCGACAGGAAGAAATCGTGTAACTCGTAGGGTCCAAGATTGTCTTCGGTGCTTTGCCGGATGGTGTCTCTGGCATGTGGCAGTAACTCGGGCGAAATCGTGGTGGCGGCCACGTCTTTAAGCGTCTCGCGGAGTTGACCTGTGGGGTCGGGGATGATGTCTTCACTGAGTCGATGATCGGCGATGTAGTCGACGAGGAATCTCACGAGAGTCTTGGGAATCGAGCAATTGACGTTGTACATGCTCATGTGATCGCCATTGTACGTGCACCAGCCCAGTGCCAGTTCGGACAAGTCCCCTGTCCCCAGTACGAAACCATGTGACATCAACAGTAGAGTTCGAGTCCGGGCCTGCACATTTTCGAAGACGAGATCGCCCTTGGTGAATTGTTCCGGTGTCAAATGTTGCAGTGATTCGGTCAACCGCGGCACATCGAATTGGGCTGCATCGGCGCTGGATTCAAACATGCCGATCCCGAATGGATCGTGCCGCATGGCCTTGAAGGTTTCCAGGCATAGTTCCCGAATGTCGAGCGTCTTGCTCTGAACGCCCAGCAATTCCATCAGTTTGAGTGCGTTGTTTCTGGTTCGGCTGGTCGTCCCAAATCCGGGCATCGTGATGCCCGTGATTTTGTCGGGATGCAACCCGAGACTCCGATAAGCCTCCACTGCCACGAGCAGGGCCAGTGTGGAATCCAGCCCACCAGAGATTCCAATAAAGGCCTGTTGTGTCGGAATACTTTCGATTCGTTTGCATAAGCCCGCGACTTGAATCCCGATGATTTCCGCACAGCGATTGTGGAGGCTGGCCTTGTCTTGCGGGACGAACGGAGCGCCGTTCACTTTTCGCAGCAATCCCGCCCGCGGTTTGGACGAATTGCCAGCCGCGAATTCCAGGCAGCGAAATGTCCGTGAGATCGTCCGGCGGGCTTCACCGAAACTTGTCAGCAACCGGCGTTCGGTTTGCAACTTTTCCACATCGACATCCGAAGTGGCCCACAACGACCGTCGAATCAACTTGCTGCCGTCTCCGACCCGGGCCGACTCATTGAGCAGCTGTCCATTTTCGGCGATCAGACAGTGCCCTCCAAACACCAGATCGGTGGTGCTCTCGGTTGGCCCCGCCGACGCATAGGCGTAGGCCGCGACGCAGCGCCCCGATTGGTTCTTGATCAGATCGGTGCGATACTCGCACTTGGCCACAGTTTCATTCGAGGCCGAAAGATTGACCAGGACCGTGGCTCCCATGATCGCCGCATAGGAACTCGGTGGAATCGGCATCCATAAGTCTTCGCAGATTTCGGCGTGAACCCACAGGCCGGCGTTGTTGGAAAAATAGAGATCGATTCCAAATGGCGTCGTCTGTTGAGCGTATTCGATGGTTGCTGGTTCGTTGCCGTCCGCGCCGCGGAACCAGCGAGATTCATAAAATTCGCTGTAATTCGGCATGTTCTGTTTTGGGACAATGCCGAGGATCTGTCCGTTATAGAGGGCGATGGCACAATTGTAGAGCTGATTTCCGACCGGGATCGGTGCACCGACGAAAACGAGCTGATCGCGTGAGTCAGTGGCCTGCTGGAGTGTTCTGACCGCAGTTTCCACCTTGTCCAGCAGCAGCCGCTGCCGAAAGAGATCAGCACAGGTATAACCCGAGAGGCACAGTTCGGGGAAAACAACGACGTCGCTGTCTGGCACCGCATTGAGGACGTCGATGATCGTCCGGGCGTTTTGGTCGGGATTTCCTACTGCACACAGCGGCGAGGCAACCGTCACCCGTGCGAAGCCAAACTTGTTCATTCTCATTTCTTCTTTCATGCCAGCTTTCGTGGCCGTCCGCGAGCCCGAATGGTCGATTCCATGCCGAGTTGTTCGGCGGTCGATTGGACCCATTCGGCTGATCCCAGTGGTTGGCCACGTGTGACGCAGCGCCGCAGGTGTTCGAGTTCCTCTTCAGTCAGCGGCTTGTTGACGCGTTTCAACCAACCGCGTGGGCGAGCAACCGGCCACGCAGATAACCAGTGGCGTTGCTCTGCCGTTCCCTTTTCGCGTCGCCACAGACTGGACCATTGCCAGTCTTCGGCATGTTCGACCAGGTTCGACCGGAGTGCGTGCTGTTCGACGAATCGAACGATCTGGCAGAAGAAGTCGCTCTGTTCGACCGGGAATGATTTGAACCGGCCCTGATACAGGTGGCCTTCGCCGACGCGCTGCTTCGACTGCTGCCAGCGTCGGACGTGGGTCACTGTCAATCGCTTCATGAAGGCGGCCAGATCGCCGTCGTGTTCCGGCCACAGCACAAAATGCCAATGGTCGGACATCAGGCAGTAACTGCAGATTCGCATCGGGACTTTTTCGAGCGTCTCGGCGATGACTTCCTCAAATGCCACATAGTCAGCGGGCTTTGTGAACAGCCGCATTCGCCCCACGGCTCGATTGTGGACATGAAACACCATTCCGCCGGGCGCATTTCGGTTGAATCTGGGCATGATGAAGGCGATCGTAGCCCGCGACCACATGTCTGTCAATAATGGTCCTGTCCCCTTTCAGCTTCTTCCAGACTCAAACAACTCGGGCAATACCACGGAGCCGGCGTCTTCACCGCTTTCGGGCTTCGCTTATGGCATGTCGCGCAGCGGTAGCGTTTGCCTTTGAAGGCGGTTTTGGGGCGTGCTTGTTTGCCAGTTCTCGGAATGTTCTTATCCATAAAGTCCTCCCCCTCCATTTTATGCGTGACACCAGAACTTGGCGAGCGGTGTTCTGGGGCCGGCGTTCAAAATTCAGATTTGGCACGTCGACAAGTCAAAACCCAAACCTCATCGAATTCGTGGATCGGGGTCGGGTGTTCAAACTTCAGATTTGGCCATGGAAAACTAAGAGCTGAAACCAGAGGCCGCGACAGCCGAGAATTCCCCTTGATTCCAGTCGATCTCCGGCCAAATGTGAAATTTGAACACCCGACCCCAATTCAGCAACATTTTTCATCCTGGCCTCGTCGTCATAGTCCATGTCTCGTAAAGACGCCATTCGGCCGGTCCAGTGTTCGACCCTAGAGGATGTCGCAGAACGGATCTGCTGCGACGCCCTCCGGGGTCGAAATGCCAGGTGAATTCAAACCGGGGGTGTCGCTCCGTGTCTAGCGACACTCCGCTCAACCCCCGGTTAATTTCTGTAATCCCTCCGGGATAAAGATTCGAGCCCTCAATGACACCATTCCCCACGCAACGGAAACTTTAACTTCCGTGAACATTCAATTATTTTAATAAAGCCTGCGTTTCGTCACATTGTACAACAGCCCATCCCGACGGTACCCCGGGTCGGCGGTGGCGTAGTGCCGCAAAAACAGTGTAACTTCAAAACCTTTACTTCACCTGCTGGCTGCGAACCTCTGTGTCGTGTCTGTGTCCATCAGTTGCCTATTGGCATTTCGTGGCCTCCCGCGCCCTGGATACGCTCGTTGTGGAGAAAAGATCGCAAATTGCGATTGGGAGCAGGCGGTCACCACCCCCATTTGTGTTGCTCGTCGCAACCGGGGAGATCTTTGACATGTCTGTCATGAAGAAGGTTCACGTCAACGTTGGCACGATTGGTCACATTGATCATGGGAAGACCACGTTGACCGCCGCGATCCTCGCGGTCCAAGCCACCAGAGGCCTGGCCAAAGCCAAGAGCTACCAGGACATCTCGAATGGTGGCACAGTGCGTGATGCGAATAAGACCGTCACGATTATCACCAGTCACGTCCAGTACGAGACCGTCGCGCGGCACTACGCGCACATCGACTGTCCGGGTCACGCCGACTATATCAAGAACATGATTACCGGCGCGGCGCAGATGGATGGAGCGATTTTGCTCCTTTCGGCTGTGGACGGGCCGATGCCGCAGACCCGGGAACATATCCTGCTCGCACGCCAGGTTGGCGTTCCCGAGCTGGTCGTGTTCCTCAACAAATGCGATCTCGTGGATGATCCCGAGCTGATTGATCTGGTGGAAATGGAAACCCGCGATCTGCTGACGAAGTTCGGTTTTGATGGAACAGCGGTGCCGTTCATTCGCGGCAACGCGAGGGGTGCGCTGGATCATCCGGCCGACCCGCAGTTCAATCGGTGCATCGGTGACCTGTTGGACGCTCTGGATCGTCACATCCCAGAGCCTCTGCGGGCCATTGACAAGCCGTTCCTGATGCCGATCGAAGGTGTCCACACCATCGAAGGCCGAGGGACTGTGGCGACTGGGCGGATCGAACAAGGAGTCATTCGCGTCGGTCAGAAGGTTGAAATTCTCGGTCTGGGAGACATTCTGGAAAGCGTCTGCACCAGTGTTGAGGCTTTCAAGCAAGTTCTGGATCAGGGCGAAGCGGGACAGAATGTCGGATTGCTGCTGCGAAGCATCAAGAGCGACCAGATTCAGCGCGGCCAGGTGATCGCCGCTCCACGGACGATCCGGCCGAGGTTGAAGTTCAAAGGTGAAGTCTACATCCTGAGCAAAGAAGAAGGGGGCCGGCACACGCCGTTCTTCAGCGGTTACAAGCCGCAGTTCTTCTTCAGGACGACGAATGTGACCGGCGAAGTTCAATTGCCAGTCGGAACTGAAATGGTGATGCCGGGCGATAATGCCGGAGTTGCCGTCAGCCTGGATAAGCCAGTGGCCTTCGACATCGGAAGCCATTTCGCCATTCGGGAAGGCGGCAAGACCGTGGGCTCGGGTGTCATCACTCAAGTCGTCGATTGATCGCAGGTGGGGATGGAGCGATTCGTCCCCACTTTCATTTCGTCACACGGATTTCATCCATGCGAATCCGTGATGTCACGTTGCTTACCGGCACAGTGCCCCTCTATACTCGATAGCGACTCGAAAGACCTGAAACGTGAACACACGTTGTCAGGTTCGTCGACTCCAGGAACGCTGTTGAAAGAGGCTGGCTGTGCTTGAATTCTTAACGCACCTGTTCGACACCACAGACTTTCCCCCTCGCTGGCACTGTGGCTCCTGGAGCACAGCGCACGGCTTGTTGCACATTTTTTCCGATCTCGCGATCTGGTCCGCCTATTTCGCGATTCCCGGTATTTTGATGTATTTTGTGCTGCGCCGCCGTGATATTCCCTTTAAGAGCATCTTCTGGCTATTTGGCGCCTTCATCCTGGCTTGTGGTACGACCCACCTGATCGAAGCGATCATCTTCTGGTATCCGTTGTATCGGCTGGCAGGAGTCGTCAAATTGTTTACCGCATTGATTTCGTGGGCCACAGTGATCGCATTGATTCCGATCGTCCCGAAAGCTCTGGCGATGCGTAGTCCGGAAGAACTGGAACTGGAAATCGCCGCTCGCAAAGACGCGGAGAACGCTTTGCAACAGGTCAACGCCGAACTGAAACTGCGGATCGAAGCACTGCGGTCCAGTGAAGAGCGTTTCCGCCTCCTTGTCGATGGCACGAACGACCACGCCATTTTCATGCTGGATTCGTCCGGTCAGATCGCGTCCTGGAATCCAGGTGCAGAACGCATTATTCAGTATCAGGCCAGTGAAATTGTCGGGCGACACTTCTCATGCTTTTATCCCGCCGAAGATGTGCAGTCCGGCAAGCCGGAACAGGAACTTCGAACTGCCGTCGTCCAGGGAAAGTACGAAGAAGAGGGCTGGCAGGTCCGCAAGGATGGTACGAAGTTTTGGGCCAGTGTGGTCATCACTGGACTGCGGGATGATACAGGAAAGGTGCGCGGATTTTCCAAGGTCATCCGGGACATGACCGAACGCAAGCAGGCTGAAGAAAATGCGCGCCGCTTACTGCAGGAAGAGACGGCACGTCGCGTGGCCGAGCAGTACGCCCAAGTGATCGAGGAACAGCGGGTGCAATTGCGCGTGACTCTCACGAGTATTGCGGATGGCGTCATTACCACCGATGCCGAAGGCCGCTGCACTCTGCTTAACCCGGTTGCGGAGACACTCACGGGATGGACCAACGCGGATGCCGCAGGAAAACCCCTCCAAACGGTGTTCCACATCCTCAATGAAACTTCAAGACAAATCGTCGAGAACCCCGTTTCGAGGGTTCTCAATACGGGTTGTCTCGTTGGACTGGCGAATCATTCGGTACTGGTCGCCAAAAATGGAAGTGAAAGACCCATTGACGAAAGCGCCGCCCCGATTCGAGAGGAACGAGGCGAATTGCGCGGAGTTGTCCTCGTGTTTCGGGATATCAGCGAAAAGAAACTGGCAGAAACAGCGCTGCGGGAGAGTGAAGAGAAGCTGC
>JAQGHT010000053.1 GCA_028291565.1 Planctomycetaceae bacterium
TGGTTATGAACTTGCCCGCCGGGTTCGACGCGAACCAACATTCGAGGCGGTCACGCTCGTCGCCTTAACTGGACACGCCGAAGACGAGGACCGCCAACAATCCAAAGCCGCTGGCTTTGATTATCATCTCGTCAAACCGGTCAGCATTGAAGCGCTCCAGGACCTGCTTAAGAACTTCCACAGGAACGTGAACAAACCGACTTAGAAGTTGCCAAAATACCGCAGAACCAGTGGGTTTACACCCACCGCTCGCCATGTTCTTTGTCAGCGGCTTGGAACAATTCAGCTCGTCAGCACCACTGTCTGGTCATGAAAACTTTCTTGTCATAAAAACTGTCTTGCCATGAAAATCTCGCATTTCGAAGTGTTTGTCCTCGGTGACGGACCGGAGATTGACCCAGACAAAGGGGGCGTTGAGCCGCTGGCCTGTATCCGTGTGCATACGGACGAAGGCGTGATCGGACTTTCCGAGGTCTTTCGGGTGCCTCCAGGTGTCGTGCTGGCCACCGTCGGCGGCCCCGAGACACACTTCGGGCGGTTGTTGCTGGGGCAGACAATCACTCATCCGGAGCGGTTGTGGCAGCATGTCTGGGACTCTTTGATCCACACCAACCGCCGCGGTTGGGAGATCATCATTCTCGGGGCTCTCGATGTCGCAATCTGGGACATCTACGGTCAAATGCTGAATCAACCCGTATGGCAACTGCTGGGCGGTATCCAGCGGGGACCGTTTCAGACACCCGTCGGCGCTGAAATTCAAATCACGCCCTATTGCACGCTGGTCTCTGACACCTGGGGCGGAGAGCCGATGTTCACGCAGCAGATCAAGCGCGCCGATCAGCTGGCGGAACTGGGTTATCGCGCGTTCAAGGTCGAGCCCATGATGTCGACACCGGCCGACGTTGTGGAGCTCGCGCGGCGATTTCGAAACACACTCGGCGACTCGCTGACGTTGATGGTCGACGTCGGATATCTGTTTAATGACGTCCCGACCGCAGCCCGAGTCTGCTGCGAACTGGAACAGTTCAATCTCTTTTTCTTCGAGACCCCCTTTCCAGTCGATGTCCCCGATGCCTATGCCAAGCTCGCCGCCAAGACTTCGATCCCGCTGGCGATGGGCGAACATGGTGTGACGCGCTGGGAGTTCCTCGACATGCTGGACCGCGGACAGGTCACGGTGGTCCAGCCTTATATGACAACCTGCGGCGGATTGACCGAGGCCAAGCGGATCGTGGAGCTAGCCCTGCCTCGAGGCGCCCAGGTTTGTCCGGGAAACTGGTCCACGCAAATTCTGGGCGCGGCCTCCGTGCATCTCGCCGCCTATTCGCCAATTACGCCGTTCATCGAATTCGCACCAGCGGAGGTCTTTGATTCTCCGCTGCGCAGCGAACTGCAGAATGCGGGTTTTCCCGTGCACGACGGCGTCATTTCCGTCCCCGAACGGCCGGGCATTGGATACGAGTTACCGCAGGAAATCATCGAAAGATTTCGAATTCGGTGAAAGTCCGGTCAGTCAATATAAACAAACTCGTTGCTACACAGCAGCACGTGGGCCAGATCCACCCACCCGGAGTCCTGTTTGGACGGATCCCGCTGAGCGATGATCTGACGCGCGATGGCCAGTTCTTCGTCCCCGGGCACCCGACAAAACAGCAATCGGTAAACACGCTGAATCCGAGCATTCTCGACATCGGGCGCATCGCCCGGGACATCGCGGATGACTCGTCCAGCCAAATTCCGGGCTTGTTCCAGCAGTACGCTGTTGTTGAGTAAAAACAACGCCTGAGGAGCGACCGTGCTGACCGAGCGCGCTTCCACAGATGCGTCAGGATTGGCTGCGTCGAATAACGACGCATAATTACTGCGATCCCAACGCGCGGTTTGGATGTAGAGCGATCGGCACGCCGCCGCCAGATCGGCCTGTGCTGGTCCAACGGGCTGTGGATCAAGCCTCCCCGAAGTGAACAGCATGGCGTCGCGAATCGCCTCGGCCTCGAGACGCCGCACAGCGAAACGGCCCAGCCAGCGGTTTTCGGGATCTTTTTCCACCAGCTCGCGACGGACGGTACTCCCTTGTTGATAAGTCGCCGAGAGCATGATTCGCTTGTGCAATTTCTTCAGCGACCAGCCGTCTTGAACAAATCGTGCGGCGAGCCAATCGAGTAGTGCGGGGTGCGAGGGAGGTTCGGACAGCAGCCCCAGATTGTTCGGTGTGTGAACCAGACCTTCTCCAAAATGCCACTGCCAGACACGATTGACAATGACTCGCGCCGTTAGCGGGTTGGCCTGCGACGCGACCCACGCCGCGACTTCTCGTCGGCCACTGCCACTGGAAATTGGCATTTGACGCTCACCGGCAAAGAATCCCGGCATTCCCCGAGGCACAACCGGCCCCAGACGCGCATAGCTGCCACGGACATGAATCGGCACGTCCTGAATTCCCGGAAACAATCCCCCTGGCGTGCCCCCTTCAGACGCTGCTTCCGCCAGCGGCGGTTCTGGCAGCATTTCGCCCTTCAACTTGTCTCTCTGCGCGATGAGCGCCAACCGGCTGGGGTCATTGTCAGGAGGCTTGGGTAAGGTCTTATCGAGTTCCTTGACCTTCGCTTCCAGTTCATTCACTTGCCGCACCTGTTCTGCACGCTGGGTGACAGAGGCCTTGTCCACCAGTGGCACACGATTTAAGGTGTAGTTGCCCCCTTTGGCTCCCAATTCCTTCAAGATGCGGGTGCTGTAGAAAACTCCGGCCAATGCGTAGTAGTCACGTTGCGAGAGGGGGTCAAACTTGTGATCGTGACAGCGCGCACAGCCGAGCGTCAAACCCAAAAACGCCTTGCCGATCGTGTCGATGTTGTCATCGACCATGTCGCTGACCATTTTCTCCTTGTCGGCATCGCCGCGATCCCAGGCGCCGTTCGAAAGAAACGTCGTCGCGACCAGTCCGTCAGCATAGAAGTCGCGCCCCTCTGGACTCGGCAACAGATCCCCGGCAATCTGGTGGACGATGAATTGATCAAACGGAAGGTCTCGATTGAACGAGTCGACAATCCAGTCACGATACCGCCAAGCCTGCAGGGGCTCGCAAGTCACGTCGCGAGCCTTGGCATCGCCATCGTGATAGTCGGCGTAACGGACGAGGTCCAACCAGTGTCTGGCCCATCGCTGCCCGTAAGCGGGCGACGCGAGCAGTCGTTCCACAACGACTTCATAGGCCAGTTCCGAGTTGTCGGCGATAAACGCGGCAGATTCTTCTGGTGTCGGCGGCAGGCCAGTCAGGTCGAACGTCGCGCGTCGCAACCAGATACGCCGATCTGCGACCGGAGCGGGCAACATCGCATGGGCATCGAGTTCCGCTCCAATGAACTGATCAATCACGTTGCGCGGCCACGCACTGTTCTTCATGGCCGGCGGAGTCGAATCCTTGACGGGCTGAAAAGCCCACCAATTCTGTTGTTTCGAAGTCACCCGGAATTCATTCCGCTCCGCACTGTCGCTCACAGGATTCGGTGGTGGTGATGTTGCAGGCCAGGGAGCCCCCAGCGACACCCATCGTTTGAGCTTTGCAATATCCGTGTCGCCAAGCTTTTGCTTGGGCGGCATTTTCAGGTCGTCGAGATATTCCACGGCACGGATGATCAAACTTTCGTCGAGTTTGCCAGGGACGATGGCTGGCCCTGTGTCTCCCCCCTTAAGCAGAGCGTCGCGGGACGTCATCCGCAATCCGCTCTCGTGTTTCTTTTCGTCGTGACAGGAGAGGCATTTTTCGATCAACAGTGGTCGAATCTGCTTCTCAAAGAACTCGCCATTTTCGGCCTCTTTTGGAATCGCTTCCTGACCGCAGGCTGAACTGCAGAAGACGCGAACCAGCATCAGCGCAGTGATCAATCGTGGAATCAGTACTCGCAATTTCCCGATCATGGGTCGTTCCTCTGAACCGCCGTGTCTGATCCCTCACGATTGATGGCTGCACGGCATCCCAAACAAACCGAGAGAGATGCCGTCTCCCCTTGCTGAATCGAGGTCTCTGGATTGAATGGAGGTGATACACACAAACGCTCGATCAGCTGCCATTCCGGATTAATCATATCAAACTTGTCTCATGAGATGTATTTCGGCAAAGAAACCACCCAACAATCACAACCCATTTGCATTACGCAGCTTATGACCACAGCTCAAGTTCGGCATATTTTTTTAGGCGTCGCGACTGCGAGTGAGAATGAGATTTGCCGTTCAGGTCGATTGACGGATTGGATCAAGAACCGAAGTGCGAATCTTGATGCCAAGCGACTGCCATTCACCATCGAGATCGGGGACTACTGTCATGTCTGTCGGCACATCAAGCATTTCCAATGTCCGTTTGTGGACCGGCCGGGTTTTGAGTGCCCTGCCTGCCCTGTTCCTATTTCTCGATGGCTCGATGAAACTCGCCAAACCCGAGTTCGTCGTGCAGGCCACTACGGAACTCGGTTATCCTGAAAACGTCATTGTTCCGCTGGGTTGTGTATTACTCTCTTGTACGATCCTGTATCTGATTCCACGAACTTCTGTCATCGGTGCGATGTTGTTGACCGGGTATCTCGGCGGAGCCGTAGCGTCCCACGTTCGAGCCGGCCAGGCTTTTCCAATCTTGTTTCCGGTGCTGTTCGGTGCACTGCTTTGGGGCGGTCTCTGCTTGCGTTACCCGCGGCTCAGCTCGGCAGTCTTCGGGCCAAAATGACCTGGCAAGCTTCATGAGAGAAAGGAGTTCCTTGATTTTCGCGTCCATGACAGGAAAAAAATCTAAGCCTGTCGATTTTGACCAATCAGATTCGACGCTATCGTGAAGACTCAAACGAGTCAGCTCACTACCAAAGCACAACAAATCAAGGAGAATTGAAATGAAAGTCATGGTGATCGTCAAAGCCAGCAAAGAAAGTGAAGCCGGGCAAATGCCTTCCGAAGAACTGCTCACAGCAATGGGCAAGTTCAATCAACAGTTGGTGAATGCGGGTATTATGCTTGCCGGTGAGGGACTACAACCCAGCTCCAAAGGAGCCCGCGTCAGATTCTCGGGTACCAACCGGACGGTCATCGATGGTCCCTTCGCGGAAACCAAGGAACTGATTGCCGGTTACTGGATCTGGCAAGTCAGGTCCATGGCCGAGGCGATTGAGTGGGTTAAGCGCTGTCCAAACCCGCATCCCAGCGAGTGCGAAATCGAAATCCGCCCGCACTTCGAAGCCGCAGATTTCGGCGAGGCCTTCACCCCCGAACTTCGCGAACAGGAAGCCGCCTTGCGAGCCCAAACCTTAGGACTCGGCACTCCGAGCTTCGAAAATGGCAGGGAAATGCTGATAGCCGGACTGAATGCCAGCTATACGCTCGAGACGAGAATGAAAATCCCGGCGCAGTGGGAACGCTTTGCCCCATCGATCGGCAAAATTCCAGGTCAGGTCGGTTCGGACGCATACGGTGTCTGCTGGAATAACAAGCCGGACTGCGCTTTCGATTATCTGACGGGTGCCGAAGTCTCGGCAGCGAATGAACTGCCGGCCGGCTTCACGCAAGTGCATTTACCAGCCCACCGCTACATCGTCTTCAAGCACACAAAACACATTTCGGAAATTGCAAAAACTCTTGAGAAGATTTGGATCGAGTGGTTTCCGAGTTCTGGACTGAATTCATTCGCGGCTCCGTGCTTCGAGCGTTACACGAAGGACTTCAATCCCATGACAGGTCTGGGAGGGGTTGAGATCTGGATCCCGATTTAACAGTATGATCTGGCTGACTTTTGAGCTGACTGCATCATTAATCGAGCAGCGGCTTTTGTTTGGCAATGCCGGTTCAGGACGACGCTTATTCCAATGGGACTTATGCGACATATGGGACTTATGGGAAAATGCATTTTTCTGTCCCATAAGTCTCATTAGTCCCATAAGTCCCATTCTATCGACGTCGATTGGATATCGGGCCTTCGATCAAGAACACCCGCCTACTTCAATGACCCCAGATATTCCAGCAAGTCGGCCACTTGCTGGGCAGTCATATCACGCAGCAACAGATCGGGCATTAACGATTGCCGCTGAGGCACGAGCTGTTCGATCTGTTTCACTGGAATGCGGACCAGTTTGTCCTGAGCGTCTTTCAGGACTACCTCGTTGGCATCCTTAGAAATCAGTACGCCCGTCAACAAGCGGCCATCATCGGTTTCAGCAAGATAGGTCACGTACTTTGGATCGATCAACTTCGAAGGCTCCAGGATACTTTCCAACATCTGCGCCCGCGTCAGTTTCTTTCCAATCGCAGTCAACTCGGGACCGACTTCTTTGCCTTCTTTTCCAATCTTATGACAGTTCTTACACGATACGCTGGCGTTCTCGAAAAAGATCTGCTTGCCTCGGCCGGCATCGCCCGACAATGACAGAATCTGGGCTGGCTGAATGACACTACCAAGGCGCTTGATTCGTTTTTCTGGCGGGAGAAACCGCTCGAACAGATCCCGAATACTGACATCGTCGCGCTGATTTGCCTTTTGGATGGCCAGGGTGGTAACGGCTGGTTGCAAAGTCTGGTGATCCACGGCGCGTAGCAACATCAGCGCACCGCTGGTCGAGGCCAGCAGATGATCGACCAACTTTTCGCGATCCGTTCCGTTTTCTGCAACGACCAATTGTTGTAACTCTGCAGTTTCTGCAGCCCGAAGTTTCGCCGCGGATTCGTTCCCAATTGTTTCTTTGGCCTTTTCCTTCGGCAACTGTTGAATCCAATCGGTGATAAGTTCTACTCCAGCCCGATCGACCTCGGTGGAACCAATATGGGGCATGCGTCCGCCGCCGAGTTTCGACATCCGATACAGTAACACCGACCGGAAGGGGTCGCCCGGTGCGATGACCTGGGCCGCGTGAATGCCAAACGTCCCTTGTGTGGGCCGGACACCAATCATGTCTGTTTTTTCAAGCGGCAAGTCATAATGCATTTTTGACAGCACAGAACTGCCGGCGTGCAGGCGATGACAGTGCGCGCAATTTGCGTGTAGATAGGCTCGAGCCCGGTCACCGAGAGACGCCGATGAATGATAGGGATCCGCCAACTTCGGGCGATTCTCAACCGGGATGCGCTTCTGAAACAGATTCGCCATTTGGTCCAGCTGCGAGACCGTATTACTCCCTGCGTTTGCAACTTTGTTCAGTTGGGGCGTATTGAAGGCCAAAACGGACCCCGACCACTTATTGTGGCAACGCTGGCATTCCGCACGGCCGGAAAAACGCCACGTCTGTTTGCGGATCGTACCTGTCCCCTGAGCGTCCGCCACGTCGAACACGCGTTCGGTACCGGCCGCATCCACCAGCGACGCCTCGGATTTCTCGTCGTTCCACTGATAGGTGTAAGGTTGCCATTCGCTGCCGTCAAAGTGCAGGATTTGCGTTTCAACTCGATGCCGACTCGCGGGATCGCCCTGTCGCAATTCGAGCGAAAGCGTCTTCACCATGACCGCATCTTTCGGAAACGTCCACTCGGTGCCGTTGTTCAAGATCAATGCCTCGTTCGGCAATGCGACAAGTCGCTTGGCCGTCGAATGATCCGCCCAGGGTTCGGCATTGATCGTATACGGGATCACTCCTGGCGCCGGTGTCTCCTGGTTGAATGCTGCAAATAGACCGCTCTCACTAAGTTTTCGCGGAAATGTCGTTTTCTGATCCTGCCTGGGATTCGGAATCAGACGGTGAATGGATCCCGCCGTATGATCCAAAATGTAACATTCTCCCGCAGCATCATCTCCAAAGCCGACAATGCGGTGCGTGGTATCGGCCAGTTCTCGATGGTCAACCACGCGCCCCTGCTGATAGCGAAAGCCCCAGATTTTACCCGTATCGTAATCCCCGTAAAGATGCTGTCCCGTCAGCTCTTTAAGCCGCGAGCCATAATACGTCAAGCCGTCGGTGATCGAAGAGGATTCGGAGTGTGGTCGATCAATCGTCGGCGGTAAAATGGGTGTTGGTCCGCGAGGCCATTCCGGGTTGGTAGACTGCCGGCCTTCCATGATGCTCCAGCCATAATTTCCGCCCCGTTCCACTCGATCCAGCAGTTCCCACAGTTCCCAGCCAACATCCCCGACCCACAGATCGCCCGTCTTGGCATCAAAACTCATCCGCCAAGGATTGCGAAAGCCATAGGCCCAAATCTCACCACGAGCCCCTTTCAGATCGACAAACGGATTGTCGGCTGGTATGCGGTAATTTTTGTCGCCATCAACATGATCCACATCCAGCCTTAAAATGGACGACATCAGGTTGCTGACATCCTGTCCGGACTTCAGTGAATCGGGAGGATTCGGACCGGAACCGTCTCCCGTCGAAATGTAGAGGCAACCGTCCGGACCAAACTTCAAACAACAACCGTTGTGGCCGCCTGAAAGCCAGGTAATGATCGTTTTTTCACTGGCCACATCAATGGTCGGAGGCGTTGTTTTCTGCATCTGAAACCGGGCAATGTGTGATCCATCTGGAAGATTCGCAGCCTTGATGTAACAGACATAACAAAAGCCGTTCTTCTCGAAATCGGGGTGAAATGCCAGAGCATAGACTTCCTTCACACCTTCCACTTGTTTTGCGAGATCGACGACCAGATCGGCCGTTTTCACGTCAGGCTGATTCACGAACGAGAAGATCTTGCCGCCCTGCTCCACCACGAACAGCCGATCACTTCCGGGGGCCTTGGTGATATCCAGGCATTGATTGAACTTCAGTGCCGGAAAGGCTTGTTCGGTGACGTAGGGTAAAGGAGTCTCGGGAGACCCGGTGATGCGGGATGTGGTCCACGGAGTCCGTTTTGGGACGGCCGCTTCTGACTTCGCTGTCGGAGGATCCGCGAAGATCATGAACAGCGACGAGAGCGACGCACCGACTATCATCAACGCGGGGATGGTCCTGGCGATCTTGCGGAGCCGCATAGGAAGATTCCGATCGAGAGAATTTGCGTCAGGGATCATGAGATGTTAGCCCCACTCTCCTTGACAGTGAAATCAGACTTCTGGGACAGATCACGTTCAATGAAGACGGTGATTGTATCTGCCTCAGCGGTCTCATACGACCCATCAGTCCCATTTCCAAGTGTTGCGATTTGTTGCCGGTCTGCATACTCATTCCGATGCTCTGCATAGGAACGCAAGTCCTGGAAGCTCTGCTTCGTCAGGATTTGAATCACAACCACCCCACAAAGAAGCGGAGCTTCGAAAACGGGTATTCCCATGCAGAGCATGGGAACGAGTTCGCATTCTGTGGTGGTTCTAGATTCGCTTTCAATTCCCCTGGATCTTATTTCCCCGCATGCAGTTTGATAGCCAGCAGGCCTTCTTCCCAACTGGCCGAATAGAGAATCTTGTTGACCGGGTCGAACACCATTTCAAACGGCACGGCCGAGAATTTCTGGTCATTGAGTGGCTTCCACGTGATTCCGTCAGTCTCGGCTGAGACGAAAAACGGCTGATCTTTGCTCGTTGTGGCCGTATAGATGTTTTGACCGTCGCCACAGATGCCCATATACCAACTATAGATCAGCCCCTTTTTGATCTG
>JAQGHT010000054.1 GCA_028291565.1 Planctomycetaceae bacterium
GCTGAAATCGTGAGATTTCGGGCCGATCGACGTGTCCCGTCGAAAATCTCACGATTTCCGCGACGAGGAATTCGCCATTCTCAAATCCCTCGCAGCGTCACGCGAAAGTGCGCAACTTCAAAACGCGCAACCTCGTTGATTATCACACTCTGCACGGCTGCCGCAGTTGAGTCGATGCCTTCCCTGCAACTTGTCAAGCTGAGGGGCGAGTCGTACAATCGGCCTCAATGGTAGTCCGCGATATTGAGTGCGGGCGGAAGGTCGCTTCAACTGAGCGGTTCACTTCTCACCCGTCTGCATTGAAATCGCTCGGCTGCATCGTCGTTTTCGCATCTCTCGCACACACCAAGAGTTCCACCTATGGCTACTACTGCGTCCCAAATTCGCGCCTTAACCGCTGCTGCTTTTCGCACTCCAGAGAAGTTTACGGAATTCTGTCGCAATGGGGGAAAACCACTCGGTGGTGTCATCGACGGCGAGCAGGTCGCGGGTTCGATGAATGCCACGTTCCAGACAATCGATCCGGGGTCGCTGGAAGCCCTCGCAACGATTTGTGAAATGGGCGAAGCAGAAGTCGCGCGGGCCGTCTCGGCGGCGGAGCGGGCCTTTCACGGAGGTGGTGGAAAAGGATGGCGCAATACGGATGTCGAAGAGCGAATCAGACTGGTTAATCGCCTGGTCGAATTGTGCGACCGTGATAAGGCGGTATTGCTCGCATGCGAGATCCGAGACGGCGGCAAGGTGTCGGAACTGGCGGAAGGAGACTTCACCCAGATTCGCGAGTGTGCCGAATACTTCAGTGGCGTCGCCCGCCGGATTCCCATGGGCGACAGCTCTTCAATGCGCGTCGCCGACGGCGTCCGAGGCTTCACTTATCGCGAACCGTGGGGCGTTGTCGCTGGGATCATTCCGTGGAACTATCCCATCGTGCTGACGTCATGGTTCATGTTCCCGGCCCTACTCTCGGGCAACACGATTCTGATCAAGCCAGCGGAAGACACGCCGTTGTCGGCACTCTACATTGCCAAGCTGGCTGAGGAAGCCGGTTTCCCGCCGGGCGTCATCAACGTGCTGCCCGGACGTGGTGAAATCACAGGCCAATGTATCGCAGAACATCCTGGCATCCGATTTATTTCGTTCACGGGTTCGCCCGGGGTGGGACAGGCGATTTTTCGCACCTGCGATCGACACGGCACGCGCATGAAGCGCGAAATGGGCGGGAATGGGTCTGCCATTGTCTTGGGCGATGCCAATCCGGAAGTCGTCGCGCGGATGGTGGGCCGTTATACGAATCAGCACTACGGCCAGACTTGCTGTACGATTCACCGGGTCTTCGTCGATCGCAAGATTGCGGACGACTTCATTGATGCGCAGCGCGCCTTCTTCGATGGGCTGAAGATTGGCTATCAGGCGGATGCGGGAACACAACTTGGCGCCGTCATTAACCCAACTCAACGTCGCCGTATTCTACAGGCCCAGCAGGAAACGGTGGCACGTGGCGGACAAGCGTTGCTGGCGGGTGGTGAAGCGTCTGTCGCCGGAAAGGATGGCTTCTATCTGAAGCCGGCACTCTATCGGACCGAACCGAACAACAACTGCAATCCGCTGGAAGTCTTCCATACCTACGCGACCATCTGTCCCGTATCATCACCCGAAGAAGCTCTGCAACTTGCCAACAGTTCACCCTATGGTCTGGGAGCCAGCGTGTGGACGAAAGACATTGAACGCGGCATCGCCATCGCCAAACAGTTCCGCGACGGAACCGGCCAGGTCAATTGCCACAACTCAATCGCCTACGGCCTGCCCTATGGTGGCCAGGGAATTTCCGGCGGCCCCGGCGGCGGTGTGAACTGCGAAGAAACCTTCCTCGACTATACTCAGGTGAAAGCGGTCTACGTCGCCGATTACCCGGCATAACGAACCACTGATTGACAGGCGCGATCTGATGGGCTTCCAAGCCTGTCAGATCGCTCTGGTTTCACGGAGCCTCGACGACCGTCGAGATTCCCACGCTTGTACGAGATAAGAATCAGCGCAGGGGTCGCCGAATATGGAGCTGTGGGCCGGGCATTGGTCTCCAGTCCGGTAAGGTCACGCTTATGTGCCCGTTGTGACACGCCTAAAATCTCGCGATGGAGCTTGCTTTCTTCCGAGGAACTGCCATGCCTGCTAATTTGAAAGTGCTCACTGATTTCCTGGTCAACTTGGGAATTGAGCAGATCTCCCATACTCAAAAGAATTATCTGGCCCATCTGATCAGCGTTCACCGGTTGATGCAGACAAACGGATATGATGACGATCTGTGCCGGGCCGGTCTGTTTCATTCCATCTACGGAACAGAGAAATTCCAGGGATTCAAACTGCCGTTGGAGCAGCGTGAGGAATTGGTTGAGCTCATCGGTCGCCGCGCCGAGCGACTGGCGTATTGGAATTGCCTGATGGACCGCGAGTCGCTGGATGAACTACTCACCCAACCCGCCGAACCATTCCTGCTCCGCAACCGCGAAAGTGGCGAGGCGATGCCTCTGACTCAGCGCGAGTTAGACGACCTCTGTTGTGTCCACTTGTTCGATTGGCTTGAGCAAGCTCCGCGTTCGCGTTACGGGTGGGACTATCGCCGCCAGGCCTACCGGCAAATGGCGGAGCGGCTTGGCGGTCGGGCCATCGAGGTCTTCGATCAAGTCTACTCCGGTGCTCCAGCGTCAGCAGTGACATCAGAATCGACGAAGCAATGACCGCCGGGGCTTGATGAAGGCGGTCGGAATGGTTTTTGCCTTAAAATCTGCTACGGCCCCGATCGTTGACGGTTCACAAAAGTTGCAAGCTTGGTAAAGTATTATCGAGCGTGCAGGACGCTGCTGTGTCCGCGGAAAGGGCTGAGCCCACCTGCCCCAGGCAGTTTTATCACTGATTTGCGCACCTTCTTTCGGTTCGCGACGCGGACACCGAGCCTTGTGGCAATCAGCCACGGAAAGGAGGTCGTCATGCCTCGCCACCGCCCTGCTCCAACACGTTGCTTACCACTCAGGCCGAGCCTCGTACAGCTGCGTAAGCAGGCAAAAGATCTGCTCAAGTCGTACGTGACCGGCCAGCACGCAGCCGTTGCTGAAGTCGGTCGCTTCGAACAAACTCCGGATCGATCCCGATTCGCACTGGCTGACGCGCAGCGAGTCCTCGCGCGTGCGTACGGCTTTTCCAGCTGGGGGAAACTCAAAGAGCACGTCGATGGCTTGAACATCGAGTGTTTCTGCGCTGCCGTGGAGGCGGGTGACGTTGCCAAGGTTCGGATGCTGGCCAAGGCGCGACCCGAATTGGTTGGCATCGTTCGGAGCGGACAATTCGGTGAGATGCTCGCATTGCACTTTGCAGTCCTCAAACGCGACGCGGAAATGACACGCGTCTTGATGAAACTCGGTTCCGACGCTCGAAAAGGAGTCTGGCCGCATCGTGACGCAACCGCGGCCTACACGATCGCCAATGAGCGTGGATACAACGACATCGTCGCGATCATTCAACAGGAAGAAGAACGTCGCTGCAAAAACCTGAGGATCGGGCCGGGAATCACTGTCGTGGCCGACGCCGCCAGCATTCGCAACAGTGCGGCCGTCAATTCGAAAACAGACGAGATCCACAAGGCCATTCTGCAGGACCGCTGCAACGAGGCCATTCGGATTCTGCAAACTGACTTGACCCTGATTGGAGCCTGCAACGTCGAGCGGGCGTTTAATGATGTCGATGGTCGTCGCCTGCCCCTGGACGCGACACCACTGCACGTCGCTGCCTGGAAACATAACGCCGAGCTGGTCGCCTGGCTGCTCGACCGGCAGGCTTCCGTCAACGCTCGAGATGTCGAAGGCCAAACGCCCCTGGATTATGCCGCGCTGGTCGCCGGATGGTCCGCGCACGGCCGTGATTTCTGTTTCATGGAGAACTCGCGACTCGATCCAGCACAGTTCCACGAGATCGTACAATTGCTACGTGCGCACGGAGCGGAGTTAACGCCCCGAGGCGCTGTTTCGATTGGAGATCAGCAGACGGTCGTCCAGATGCACCTCGAGGGGCAGCTGGCCAACAAGATTCACTTTTATCGGGGCGGGTTGCTCGCCATTGCCGTTCGGGTCAATCGGATTGACATGGTGTCGCAACTATTAGATTTGGGCCTGGATCCTGACGAGTCCGCGGAAGTTGAAGACGGCGACGATTCCAGCAGTTGGGGCTTTCCCCTCTGGTTTGCGGCCATGTGCGGCCGGCACGAGATCGCCGAGCTGCTACTCGCCCGAGGTGCCGACGTGAATGCGATCGTGCACGCCTGCGGCGATTCGTTGAGCGTCGCTGATGCCACGCGCGACGAGAAGATGCAGAACCTATTACTGAAGCATGGAGCCCACATCACGGTCGAACGTGTCGCGGGCTTGAGAGATCGGGAAGCCGCCAAAGCGATCCTGGAGGGAACGCTTCCGGCACACAGCCTCAATGTCGACGAACCGACGCACACGGATCTGGCCGAACAACTGCTCTGGGCCGCCGCCGGTAGTGATCCCGAAATCGTTCGTATGTGCCTGCCTCACATGCAGCGAAAACGAGACGATCCGTGGTGGAATTACGTCCTGATGCATGCCACGCTGCCCGATAGTTTCAAACTGATCCTGGAATACGGCATTGATTCCGACGTCGCGACTGACGGAGGCTATACGATGCTGCATCACCTCGCGACTGTACCTGCCAACCAGAAAGAACGACTATCCCACGCGACGCTGCTACTGGACGCCGGCGCTTCGTTGAGCAAACGCGATTCTTTGCTCATGTCGACTCCGCTCGGGTGGGCCTGCCGCTGGGGGAGCATTGACCTCGTCAAGCTGTATCTTTCTCGCGGCGCTGATCCCGTGGAATCAGACGCCGAGGCCTGGGCAACGCCTTTGGCATGGGCCACGAAGTGCGGACACAATGACATTTCCGACTTGCTGCGTTCGCAGGGCTAACCAGCCAAAAAGAGATGGCTTGGAACTTCTTCTTTGGAACTGAGATTTGTATCATCTGGTTGGTGGATCCGCATTGCCACCGGTACACTTTCATAGTCTGACATCTTTGATTGAGGCGAAACGATGTACTCTCGACTTCTGTTCCTGTTGCTGTTCACTCTGGCTGGACTCTCTGGTCGCAGTGTACAGGCTCAGGACGCCACTGCTGAAGCCAAGGCGATTGAGGCGATCAAACTACTAGGAGGGAAGATTGAGAATCCCCCGCCGGTCAAAGGTCTTCCACAGCTCAAAGTGGACCTCGGTGGCACCAAGGCAACTGACGAGAGCTTGAAGGAATTGCGGGGACTTAAGGATTTAACGTCATTCCACGTGGCGAATACACGAATTACGGATGCGGGTCTGGAAGAATTGAGTCAACACAAAACTTTAAGAGAACTTAGCCTGAGCGATACCAAGATTACGGACGCCGGCCTGAAGCATCTGAAAGCACTCGAAAAGCTCGAGACACTCTTTCTTACAGATACTGGGATTACGGATGTGGGGCTGACGCAATTGGGTCAACTCTCGAACCTCAGTGTACTGAGCCTCAATGACACCAAGATCACGGACGCGGGCCTAAAGGAATTGCGGGGTCTCAAAGAACTGAAGGCACTTACGCTTGACGAAACTTGGATTACGGATGCCGGTCTCAAGGAGTTGAGTGGGCTCACGAATCTCTTTTTTCTCAAGCTCAGTAATACCCGGATCACCGACGCTGGCTTAAAAGACCTGAAGAGTCTTTCAAATCTCAGCTATCTTGAGCTCGATTGCAATCCGATCACGGATGCTGCATTGCAGGAACTGAAAAGCTTGAAGAAACTTGAACACTTGGGTCTCAGACGCACCTCCATCACCGACGCAGGTTTGGCGGAGTTGGCGGGGTTCGAGACGCTGAAACGTCTCGACCTGAATCGCACTGCGACCACGGATGCAGGACGGAAAAAGCTCCAGGAATCTCTGCCCAAAGTCAAGTTCTGAATCCTTTGAACAGACATCGCCAGCGAGCAATTGCAACGGCGTAAACAGTTCTCGAGAGATTTTTCAAATACCGGCGTCTTGAATTAGGGTCAATCGATGCGTTCATCTGTCTTATTTTTGTTCACTGTCGTGGTGTTGTCGATCCGTATCGGGCTGGCGCAGGACGCGAATCAAGAAGCAAAGGTCATTGCGAACATCAAGTTGCTGGGGGGAAAGGTCCGGAAAATCCCACTGGGGAACCAATCCTCGACACTCAGAGTCGATTTCGGTTCGTCGCAGGTGACAGACCAGAATCTTAAGGAATTGAGTCAACTCCCTGACCTGACCGAGCTCAACCTCAACTTCACGAAAGTGACGGATGCAGGCTTGAAGGAATTGCGGGAACTCAAAAACCTGAAGTCACTGCAAATTGCCAATTACATCATCACGGATGCTGGTCTGACAGAATTGACTCAAATCAAAAAGCTAGAATCGCTCACGCTCGGTTTCGAAATTACCGATGCCGGTCTGAAGAACCTGCATGGTCTCACCAATATGAAACGTCTTCGACTTGCAATGACCGGAATTACCGACGTGGGCCTCAAGGAATTGAGCGAGCTCGGGAACTTCGATTCATTGAGCTTCCGTGACACCAAGATCACGGACGAGGGCCTCAAAGAATTGCGAGGACAGACGAATCTCACGAAACTCGAACTCGAAGCAACGTGGATTACTGATGTGGGCCTGAAGGAATTGAGCGAACTCAAGAAGTTGTCTCGACTCACTCTCAGTGGGACGCGGATCACGGACGCTGGCGTGAGGGAGCTCCGGAATCTCACGGAACTCGACGAACTCAGTCTTAATCGGACTCAGGTTACCGATGCTGCGCTGCTGGAGCTGAAGAAGCTTGTGAAACTTGAGTCTCTGGAACTCGAACGCACACTCATCACCGACGTCGGCCTTGCGGAATTAGCCGGACTCACAAATCTGAGGATGCTGGACATCGGCCGGACCGGAACCACGGAAGCAGGCCGAAAGAAACTCCAGGAAGCTCTGCCAAAACTCGAAATCAAATACTGATTTCGACCGCGAGAATGAGCGATTGGTAAGAGCTGCGCCGTGAGCGATTTCGGAACGCTGATTTTCACGTAACCAGGGTTGTCAAACCTTGGGCATCGGACCAGTGACGGAGCGAACTGCCCCAATCTCTCACGAGATTCGCTGCGGAAACCTTTCACGAGATTCGTTACGGAAATCGCTCACGGCGTGAGCGGAAGAGGTCGTGATGGAATTCCAGGGCTGGTGTGCAATCACGGAGCTGGAATTGCTGGCAATCCAAGATCCTGGCGGATGACGTTCTTCAATTTGTGCCGTGCCCGGTCAAAGTCTTCGGCAGTACTTGCGATCACAAACGGGTAATGCGTCGGATCGAGATCGTTGAGCACCTGTCCTGCGACATCACAAACGCGTGGATTTAAAACCCGCGTGCCATCCCCATTCGCCTTGGTTTCATTCCAATGATCGAGATCGTCCAGCGCCGCCAGCAGCAGCTTTACGACCGCGAGACGCAAGTCTTGATGATCTTTACCGGCCAGTAATTGAATTGCCTGCGGGCCATCATTGGAAGCAGTGAGAGACCTGAAAAAGTTCCGCGACGTGCCAAACGCCGAAACGATTGCCAGTTTGATTGCGATCGGTCGGTCTTTGAGATTCTGGGCTAAAGCCTCAATCGCTTCAACCTTACCACACGCGACTAGAAAACGGGCCAGGTCGAAACCGCGTTCGTTAACTGCAACGTTCGGTTTTTCACGATCCTGATTCCATTCGACGATCATCGCGGCGACGCCTTCGGGGCGTCCTCGCCGGTGAACGGCTTTTGCAGCCTCCAATCGACTCAATCTTGTGGGGCCGCTTTTGAGTTCCTCTAACAGGAATACCAGCGGTCCGTCCCCCTTGAGTTGGTCCGCGCGTCGAACCAGCTCCGCTCGAACCCAGGGCTTCTTGGCTTGGCGGGCGCCCGCGATCAAGGCTGGAAGCGCAACCTCGGGATACTTTTCCACAAGCCGCTGGGCGAGGTATCCCGCCCGTTCCTGCCCCGCTTCGATCTCTTCGAGAAGCAGTCTCTGCTCCCCCTGCAGTCGCACTTTCGCGTGCCAGTCCGCAACTTTCTGCTTAACAGACGGAGCTTCACCCACTTCATACATGCGATCAAATGGGGACTTGGCCTCGTAGAAGGGAAAGCCGGCAATGCGGCTGATAATTTGCTCCGCACAATCGCTGACACTCAAAACGGTGTGGGGGCAGCAGGACCCGTCGAAACAGCCCACGAAACGGGTTAACCGCGCGTCGTCGAGAGCTTCAATGAGCTGCGGGATGGCGTCGTACCCCTTCTCGACCAACCGATGGGCCGGTGAATCCTGATTGCGATCGTTGGTACTGAAGATATCGCACGATTCGTATCGCCACTCCTGAAAGCCACTTTGATTGCGGAGCTGAAAGATGAGCTCGGCAATTTGCTCGGGCTGGGGCAGCTCTTCAATTGGTTTGCCGGTCTTTCGCTGCTCAACATGCTTCCGGTCTTCCTGGACCATCTTTTTTAGATGCATTGCGATGATCCTGGCACGGGCTCGATGTTCACTTTCCCGAAAGTTTTTGACGATGTTCTCGAAGACTGGCAAGAGACTTTCTCTGGGAACCGCTGTATCCCGAAACTGCAGCATCCCACGCCACATTTCAGCATGTGCAATGTCTTTAGCCAAAGCCGGTCTCAGTGTCACAAACGATTCTGTATCGCGCCAGTTATCCATCTTTGTCGACTGGTCGTAGAGTTCGACCGCCAGCTTGCCCTGCCCTTTCCGCGCACACGCCCACGCCAGAACAAAGACTGTGGCTCGCTCGGAGAGAGGATCTTCCGAAGCACGTTGCGAGTTTTCAGCTTTTGGGTCGAATGCCGCGCGGATCGCCTGAAGATGGAACGCAGCGAATTCGGACAGACTTTGCTCCTCAAAGCCGACACGTTCGCGTTCTTTGGCCCCAGGCCGCGACTTGGTAAACGTGCGTGTCGTCAGATCCAATAGCAGGACCGTGAAGGTTTCTCCCGCCTGGCTGAGCAAAAAGCCGCGTCCATACGTGTCGCCCGGCGGCTCGTCATCCTGCCATGCCCCATTTCCCAAGGTCACCCGGATAAACTGAGCATCCTTCACGTCCGGGTATCCAAGACTGCTCAACCACGCGAACGTCTCGGAACGCTCTTGCTCTGTGATCTTCGAGTCAAAATAGCCGGAGCACGTCGCCGGCGTCTGCAGACATGTGAGGACGAATCCCAACACGAAGGCCAGAATGCGAAAATGAGTGTTTAAAGACAGACCTGACTGCCTGGAGATCTGAAGCTCAGATAAACGTCTGATTGTCATGATGGTGACGGCGCCTGCGCGACGGATGAGTGGACATTGACTGCTCCGCCATTGTACCGAAGTATCGCGTTTGGGAGCAAAGTTTCTTACCGCTGATCAGCGAGAACCCAGACGGCCGAGGCCGGCCATCCTGCATGTTTTCTTGCATTCCCACCGCGGACAAGTGTCACATCTGGCAGAGCGTTTCAAGTTAGAGCGCATTAACCGAGCGTGTTCGCGGTTAACGCTAAACGAAGCTCTTCCGAATTCTAATTCGGGAGGGATTTTCAATCCGATCGGTCCCCAAAGGGGATCCGTCAATAGCCCAGGGTTGCCGCACAGCGGCTACCCTGGGTATTCGCATTCCCCGAATTCTTCTACCCCAACGGGGTTGCGCCTGTCAAAATCAGATCTTCCTGGGACGCAACCCCGTTGGGGTAGAAGAGTATTTTTGTGGCCTTGACCCAGGGTAGCCGCATGTTGCGGCAACCCTGGGCTATTGACGCATCCCCTTCGGGGAAGGGAGTCATCCCGATGCGCACACCTCAAGTTAACGCGCTCTAGTTGGCCCACTCACTGACGAAAAGGTAAGCGGCGAGGTGCCGCTTCTATGTGCTAAATATTTAGCAGTGCTCTTGACATTCGCCGCGGCTGCTAATATTTTAGCATCTATGAGCCAAACACCTGACCCCACGCTGAGTCGCCGCGAAACACAGATCATGGACATCGTGTATGCCCAAGGTGAGTCTTCAGCGGCCGATGTTCTGGCAGCATTGCCAGATCCGCCCAGTTATTCTTCGGTACGCGCTCTGCTGGCAATCCTGGTGGAGAAAGGGCATCTCACACATCGGTCTGAGCAGGGGCGTTACATCTATGCCCCGACCCGCCGCCGTGCCCAGGTGGGCCGCTCGGCCTTGCGCCGCGTGCTGAACACATTCTTCGAAGGCTCGCTCGAGAAGGCCGTAGCCGCGTTATTGCAAGGGTCAGACGCCAGCCTTTCCAAAGATGAACTCCAGCGACTGGCACAACTCATTCAGCAAGCTCGAAAGGAGGGACGCTGACATGTCTCTGCCGTTGACACCCGTTTCGACAAATGGCCTGTTAGATCTCGCCCTGAAGAGCGCAGCCGTAATGCTGGTGGCCCTGTTGGCCGCGGGAATTCTGGGCCGGGCCTCGGCAGCGCGGCGGCACCTCGTCTGGTGCCTGAGCGTGACGAGCTTACTGCTCTTGCCTGTTCTTTCATTGTCACTACCGGCATGGGGAGTTACCTGGCTGCCGCAATGGAATTCCAGATCAACAGAGTCCGCCGTGGCTGAACAGCCCATGCAACTGCAAACCGAACGCGTGCCGCCATTCGAACCTCAGCCTTCGGTCATGGTTGTGTTACCGCCCTCGACCGTCGCCCAGACCGCAGAAGTCCGCGATTCGTTGACTACCGAGGTCATTCCCGAGTCTGCCGTACGGAGTGATTCCAGTCTGTGGATGAGAATCGAATGGGTGCCGATGATTTGGTTGAGCGGCGTGCTGTGTTCGCTCGTTCCATTGGCAGTCGGGCTGTTGCAGTTGGCTGCCTTGCGTCGGAGATCACGACCGGTCGACGATCAGCACTGGCTGGCCTTGCTTGACGAGTTGCGGGCACAACTGCCCATCCGCCGCCGCGTCCAACTGCGCCAAAGCGATGGAGCAGGTGCACCACTGACCTGGGGTTCATTGCAGCCCGTACTGCTCGTTCCAAACGAGGCAGGCGAGTGGCCAGCACAGCGGAGACGATTGGTATTGTTACACGAGTTGGCACATATCCGCCGCTGGGACTGGCTGACTCAATTGATCGCCCATCTCGCCTGTGCCATCTACTGGTTCAATCCGCTCGTCTGGCTGGCCGCCCGGCAAATGCGGATCGAGCGCGAGCGGGCCTGCGATGATCTGGTGTTGGCCTCGGGAGCTCGAGCGAGCGACTATGCTCTGGAGCTGCTCACTCTCGCAACCAGCCTGGCCGGCTTCCGGCTGTCCTCGCTGGTGGCCGTTTCAATGACCCGCTATGGCACGCTTGAAGACCGGATCCGAGGAATTCTTGACATCCGCCGCAGCCGGGCGGCACTGACTGCGGTCGTCGTTTGTCTGGGCGCGCTGATGGCCGGGGCGGCAATCACCCCACTCGCTATGCTCCGGGCGGCGGATCCCCAGTTGCCCCCGCCGACGGGCGAACAAGTCACTCGGTCCGAAGATCAGCATTCAGGCAAACTGGACGCGAGCAAAAAAGTGGCCGGCGAGGCTGATCAGAGCAATCCTGCGGAGGACCCGATCAAGGCCCGCGCCGAGGGAATCGCCATCAACGTTCTGAATTCGAAAGGAGACAAAGCGATTCCCGAGTTCCGAGTTATCGCGGGAGTTGATTCGGGCTCGGTGTCGAGGGAGTTTGAAAAGCGAACTGGCCAGCCGGTCATTGTTTGGCAGCCGCATACGTGCCGTATCGGAAAAAACGGTGGATATGTGTGGCCATTGGCTCAAGCGTATGATGTGATGGCCGTGCGTGTCGAAGCCGATGGCTATCAACCGCAGGTCTTTCCCGGACTCAAAAAAGCCGCCGGCGCGCAACACATCGTCTTCCTGCTCACTGAAGACAAACAGGTGGCGGGCCGCCTGCTGACTCCAGATGGAAAACCGGCAGCAGGGGCGACAGTGGCCCTGGCGTTGCCTCAACAAGATATTGTCTGGGAAGATGGCAAACTGCGTGGTGCCAGTGATCCGCTTCCAGAAAAACCGGGCGACCGCTGGAGACGGCCTCGCTTTTTTACGACTGATGCGGCAGGCAGATTTCGCCTGCCGACTGAGACCGAACCTGCTGCGATACTGATAATTCACGCGTCAGGAGTTCTCGAAATGGCATACGACGTGTGGAAATCTTCGCCCGAAGTAACACTGCAGCCGTGGGGCAGCATTGCCGGTCAAGTCCTTTGGAAAGATAAACCGGGCGCAGAAGAGGACGTCACTCTTACAGTTCACCGCCACGAATACGGCTATCCGGGCATGATCGCCAGCTATGCCAAAACGCGTACTGATCAGAATGGAGTGTTCACGTTCCAGCGTGTCCTGCCTGGACTCGTACAAATCTCGCGGCCGTTCACGACGAACGGGGAATCGAACACCAGTAGTGTCATCCTCAACGGTATGTTTCGGCACATCAAGGTCGCGTCCGGCGAGGCGACCAAAGTGCTGCTGGGTGGCCAGCGGCGCAAGGTCACAGGCAAATTCGTGGGGCTGGATTCCTGGGAAGGTGCCACCTATCACTTTCATCCAACCGCGCCGCATATCGGATGGGGTGGGGGCAACGAAATGTGGAAAGCCTTTGGTCAATTGCGGAAGAGTTCGATCGGACCACTGCTGTTCCGCGACAAACAGCCGATCAACAAAGACGGTTCGTTTTCCATCGAAAACGTGCTCCCAGGCGACTATCAACTGTTCCTTTCCAGTCCAGGTGACACGGGTTATGCTGCTTCCGCGCGGATTGAGATCGAGCCCGAAGTGATCGGCGAAAAGCCTGCGCCCCTAGCGATTAAGGACATCACTGCGCGGAAACATCCGGCCAAACCGGACGATACGCCTGCTGATAAACCCGCCGAAAAGGCGATCAAAAAAACCGGCGAAAATCCCGCTGAGAAACCGGCCGCGAAAACCGTCACGATTCGCGGCAAGGTCGTCGACGATGTGACCGGTGAGCCAATCGGACAGTTAATCACGCAGGCCGGCAAGTTCGAACCGGGCGATCCGAAGAAGGTGACCTGGGGCTATAGTGAGGGTCGCTCGAGCGCCCGCGACGGTTCCTTCTCGACCACAATTCGCTGGTCCGAGGGCTGGACCGCCCGCATCGTAGTCGCAGGTTATATTCCACAGCCCGTCGTCACGTCCGCACCTCCCGCCGACAAGGACGAGATTGAAGTGACGATCCGGCTTAAACGTGGCCCCCAAGTCCGCGGCGTTGTCATCGATCATACAGGGAAACCGCTAAAGGATGCCGCCGTCTTCGCGATCGGTCCGATTTGGCCGAACCTGTCAGCGGGTCGGGCCTGGTCCAGTATTGGTGGTAACGACGACGAGGCACGACCAGTGAAGACCGATGCACAAGGTCGTTTCGAGCTGCCTGCCGGCGAAGCCAAATCGGTGGCGGTTTCTCATGCTCAGTTTGACGCCTGGCCCGCAACTATCCCCGCTGAAGGTGAAATGACGATTCGCTTACCCGAACCTGCCCATGTCGAAATCGACCTGGACGTCGAAGGCGCAGACAAAGAAAGTGTCATCTTCTATCAGCTGCTTTCACATCTCATGCCAGAATTTGCAGGTGTGCGAATTGAGCGCGAGGTCAAAATCGCCAACCCGGGCAAACTTTCACTCGCGGCTCTACCGCCAGGCAAATACCAAGTCTGTCGTATGGTGATGAATCGACTAGGACAATTCTCGACCGGGGCGATGCTGGACCGGCAGTTTTTCGAACTGAAATCCGGCGAGTCAAAAGCCATTCATTATGTCCGCGAGAAAGGCTCGCGGCTCCGCGGCAAAGTCACTTGGCCCGCAGACGTCAAACTCTCTGGGATTGTTGTCTCCGTCGAAAGCGAGAAGGCTGAGCAGGGACCATTCGACAAGCACGAATGGAAAACTTCTTACGCGTCGCAAACAGCAACTGCGGACGGCACATTCCTAACAGAGCGGATTGCTCCTGGTAAGTACGTGCTGAAAGCCGGCGCCTACACGCCGCTGACGCAAGAGCAGCTTTTCCGGAGCGGCGCCATCGTTCCAGCATTTCGCGCCCAGATCAAAATCGAAATTTCGACGGACGGTGAACTGACCGTGCCCGAATTGAACCTGAAACGCAGCCAATCGGACGAGTAAGGCGCTGTTAGGAAATAAGTTGGTCAAGTTGTTTTTCTTTGACTATTCGGTGGTCGACAGACTTTCATTCGATTTGGAACACTAATTACCGCTAATTTACGCTAATCAGGATTCCATTTCACAAGGGTCGTCAGGCACAATAATTGCGACTTTCCTTGCCTTAATTAGAGTTAATTTGAGCAGATTAGCGTTCCAGCTACCCCTGATTTCGAGAATTACTCGCAATAACGAGTGAAAACACATTTGCAACGGAATTATGCTGTTCGCGGCCACGAACGAGTCTTTTTCAATACAGACTCCCGCGATCAAATGTCTCATTCTTAACCGTGCGTGGTATAATGTGCTGGCTTTGCCACATGTACCGTTGTTTCGGAGTTGATCAATTTATTTTTGTAACAGCGCCTGACGACACCTTTTCGGTCGTTTCAAATCGTCCGTTACATAACTCCTTGCTTCTCACGCGCGGGACGGAATTCGTCGCCTGGATTCCAGGTCGGTAACCGTTCGGCGTTCGCGACATCACGTGCCACGTCGAGAATAAACCGGCTTAACGTTACGAAGCCCGCGAAATCCCAGTCAGGTTTCAGGTCATCCTGGGGCGAATGATAGACCTTGTCGTTGAAATCCTTGGCCGCCTGGCTGGCGAAATCCGCGGGCTTGCCCTTGATCTTCATACCCGCTGCAACGGAGAACGCCGGAACACCCGCCTGGGCCATTGAGAAATGATCCGAGCGATAAAAGATACCGAGATGTGCTCTCTGGTCAATTTCAATCTCGAGGTGGTTCTTTTCAGCCGCCGCCTTGACTATCGGCCAGACGGTCGTCCGATCCGCGCCGGTGACGACAATCGATTCAGGTACTCCGAGCGGCAGGATCATATCAAAATTGAGATTCAGCGCAGTCTTGTTGAGGGGAATCAGCGGGTTCCGTGCATAGTACTTCGAACCGAGCAGTCCTTTTTCTTCCGCAGTCACAGCCAGGAAAATCGCGGACCGTTTGGGCTTCGGCGACTGCGCCGCCCACGCTCGAGCGAGTTCCAACAAGAGGCCACAACCGGTGGCGTTGTCTGCCGCGCCATTATAGATCGTGTCACCTAAAACGGACCGGCCCACGCCAAGATGGTCCCAGTGCGCAGTAAAAACGATTGCTTCCGATTTCAAAGCGGCATCGCTGCCTTCTACCATACCCACGACGTTATGGCTGGTGAAATTCTCGACGCGAGTCGAAATGTTCCCCTTGAGATTGGCACCCAAGGCATACGCCTTGAACCCTTTCGTGTTGGCCTCTTTCAAAGCCGCGTCGACAGTGCGGCCCGAACGGCCCAGCAGTCGCTCACCTTCCCGGCTGGACAGCCAGCCCGCGAACGCTAGTGCAGGCTGGCCAGGTTCGCGCTTAAGCTGTGCTCCCTCAAGTCGCCGGACGACTGAATAGGGGTATCCCGCCGTCTCACTCGTGTGGATGATGAAGCAGGCTTTCGCGCCCCGTCTGGCGGCTTCCTCGAATTTGTAAGTCCAGCGTCCATAGTATGTCAGAGCGCTGCCACCGAAGAACTTGGGATCTTCCGAAGGGGGCTCGTTTGTGAACAGCACGACCACTTTTCCCGTCACATCGACGCCCCGGTAATCATCCCAGTCAAACTCCGGCGCGGTGATACCATGTCCCACGAAAATGGCTTCTGCGTCGAACTCTTCCAGTTGCTGCTGAGTCTGACTAAAACCGGCGAAGCCTTCCTCGCAGGGAATGTCGAGCGTGTTGCCTTGGGTCACCAGCTGCAGCTTCGACATCGGACTGGTGATGACGCGCAAGAGCGGAACAGGCTGGAAATACGAGTTGCGTTCGCCGATTGGCTTCAGCCCCGCCTTTGCAAACTCGTCTGCGAGGTATTCCGTTGCCAGAACCTCGCCGTTGGTTCCAGGACTGCGACCTTCCAGCTGGTCGCTGGCCAAATGCGCGACCGCAGACTTGATTCGATCGGCAGAGATTTTTTCAGCAGGCTCACTTGCCAGGCACGTGGACACCAACATCACGGCAATGACGAGCGAAAGAAGTTTGAAAGTCATTGGTGCCCCCGGAGTTTGTTTGTAAAATCGATCAAAACTCGCGCCGCCAGATGGCAAACGTGATTTCGGATGTTAGCGGGGCGGGATTTTCGTTTCAATCGGGCTGGTCCAGTGAACTCCACCTTCCAAGCTGCTGGCGAAGCGGCCATACCGCATGCGGTTAAAAATGAGACGTTTGATCGCGGGGATAGGTCTTGTGAAAAAGACTCATCCGTGGCCGCGTACAGCATAAAGCCCAAGGGCGGGACTCCCGCGGGAGCAGACATCCGGTTAAGGCGATCGCACGGCTCGCGTAGTCTCGGGAAATCATCCCGAAATCTCGCGACTGCAGCTGCAAACACCTTGCCATCACAATGGATGAACGGGATCGGTCGAGATGTGACAAAACCGAAATCGCCACGCAACCCGCAGGGATTTCGGCTCACTTTCGAGACTGACGTTCGCGCTCGGCCATTCGCTCGATCATTAGGAGCGCGTTTTCGATGAGAATCTCGCCCGTCATTTCGCCCAATGACGTCCGTGATACGTAGTCGTATCTGGGAAAACTCTTGAAATCGACTTTCGTCAGAATATAACCGAATGCGTCATTCGTCAGCCCAAACAACAGTTTGTGCTCGCCTCGCATTTTTCGTTTCAGATAGAAACCAATATTCGGTAACGCTTCGCCAGGAATCGTCAGGATCTGCGCGTTGCCGAGCTGCACCAGGTTGAGGCGTGCGGTGACCGAACGGTCCGGATTGATGGGATACTTCAACGGAGAACCGATAATGATGGCCAGCATCAATGGCGACTCTACGGGAAACTTGACGTCCAGCGCTTCGCAGACGACCTTGGGGTCCTTCTGGATCGGGGCGTCCTTGACAATCCGCTGAGCTTCAGCCGCCATCAAGTGTCCGATCCGCAGGCATTCTTCCCAGGTTCGGGAATCATTCCATTGGGCTCGACCGTTGTCGCGCGGTTTGTCGAGATCTCGATTGTCGGCGGTCACCATGCCCCCCTGTGCACCGTTCATGAACATCGCGAATCCGCCGGTCTGCTCCTGCAGTTTGTCGCACAAGGGACCGATGACATCGGGACTCAGGACCCCTGCTCCACTGCCGAGCACTTCGGGATGAATGGCATAATTGACCAGCGTGGCCAACACCTTTCCCTGAGGATCGACCGCTTGAATCACACTCATTCGCCGGTCATACAGATCGGGAGCATAGTAATTATATGCGATCTTCCCCTTCGCTTCGCCAGTGGCAATCTTGAGGGTGGCGGCTTGCAGATGATCAAGGGCTTCGTTGATCGCATCGGCCACCTTGTTGCAGACCAGATCCATGTACTTCAAATCGCCGGAATGGCCGCCCTGGAGATTTGGAAATGCATAACAATCGGGCGCGCTGTGAGTGTGCGTGGACCCGATCAGGATGTTCGTGCGGGGTATCCGCGGCACCTGGGCACAGACTCGATTCCCAAGCACCGAGGGAAAGCCGAGCAAGTCCAACTGTACAACAGCCACGGAAACGTCCCCCTGCCGGAAAACGATAGCCCGAGCGGTCAATTCGCCCTTTTTCTCCCTGGCAGGAGTTGGCGTTCCAATGCCACCCGAAACCGGCAGCAATGGATCTGGTGTGATGATCCGCATTGCAGTTCCTACCTGAAACTCGGCGTGGGCGGCTGGGATTACCGCCACCAGATAGACCAGAACCAGGCACGCGGCAGAGAAACGGGAACGCAGCATGGGAATCGCTTCCTGTTGAAGGAACAAGTTTGTAGATAATGCTGTGGATAATGCAGTGCGCCAATTTCAGAGGCTGACAAAGAACTTGGCGAGCGGTGGTTGTAAGCCCACTGGTTCGTCAGTATTTTGTCTGTCTCCAGGGTGACATGCCACTGACGCGGATATTAGAGCGTAATTTCGGAAAGTTTGCGCTCTCAGGCAAATGAGAATTTGTATCGCGGCAGATGTTGCTGACGTCAGACCAGTTGCTGCTTGCATCCACCACGTACCGTTTTCCATGTCGCCAAGTTTGCCAAACTTTAGGCATCGGACCAGAATCGGAGCGAACCTCCCCAATCTCTGGCAAGATTGGCTACAAGATCTCTCACGACATTGCATGTATCGACCACGATTGGTTCGCCAATTGGCCTGGGCAAGAGTCGCTTCCGGGCCCGGGATTGTGTTACACTTCAACTCTCTGGGGCCAGTACGAATGTGAGACTCGACTGTGCTGGTATCCATATCTGACTGCGTTTGTTCACTAAGGAGACAACTTCGTGCTTGTATT
This sequence comes from Planctomycetaceae bacterium, assembly GCA_028291565.1. Taxonomy (GTDB): domain Bacteria; phylum Planctomycetota; class Planctomycetia; order Planctomycetales; family Planctomycetaceae; genus JAKFVC01. The sequence goes on from JAQGHT010000054.1 coordinate 18,585, forward strand.
TCATCGATCAATTTCTCGGTTGTGGGTCATGGGACTTGTCCTGCTCAGCCTGACGACCGTCACATTCGCGGCAGAAGCTCTCAACCAGGCTGCCCCAGCAAACAGTGGGAAACTGGCCGAGCCCATCACCAAGGGGCAGCGCGTTTTCACGTGTGGACATAGCTTTCATGTCTGGGTTCCGGGCATTGTTGCCGATTTGTGCAAGCTGGCGGCAATTCCCGATCATGTCCAGGTCGGTGTTTCCTCGATCGGCGGTTCGCGCGTGATCCAGCATTGGGACATCGCTCCGGAAAAGAACACGGCGAAGATGGCCTTGGCGACAGGCAAGGTGGACGTGCTGACGCTGTCGCCAATCTTCCTGCCCGATCCGGGCATCGAAAACTTCACCACACTGGCTCTCGAGCACAACAAGGACACCCGCGTCATCGTACAGCCCATCTGGCTCCGCTGGGACATTTATGAACCGACGACCAAGCGGCCGGCGAAAGTCGATCACAATGCCATTACCGGCGAAGAGCTGAGAAAACGGCACGCGGTCCATTTCGAGAAAATGGATGAGCACATTCGAGAACTCAACAAGAAATATGGCAAGACCGTCTTATACGTGGCGCCGGCTCCTCAGGCAGTCATCGCACTCCGTGAGAAGATCATCGCCGGGCAGGCCCCTGGCTTGAAAGTGCAGGAAGATCTCTTTACCGATGAACTTGGACACGGCAAACCCCCGTTGGAGGCATTGGTTGCGTACTGCAATTACGCCGTGATTTATCGCCGCAGTCCCGTCGGTCTGCCGGTGCCTGCGATCTTGAAACAAGCCAAACTCGGGGATCAAGAAGATAACCTCAATAAGTTGCTTCAAGACCTGGCCTGGGAAGCGGTACTCCAGCATCCACTTAGTGGTGTTCGGGTTGAGAAGTAAACTCGCCCGTGTGAATCACCACAACACACCGGCCCGAAGCGTAAGTTTTGAAGTTGCGCCGTTTGATCTGTTGTTGTACAGATGCTCTAGTATGTCAGCTTTTGCGGCCCAACGGGTCGCAAATACGGAATGGTCCTCGTGTCTTGTTTCGAATCGCTCAAACAGCGCAACTTCAAAAAGCGCAAGCGAGTGCTTTCGAGTTGGTGATGATCGAGCAATGCCTCACGGAGGACGAACCCCTGCTCTGTCCCGCCGAGCAGTGGTCACCGCATGATGATTCGCCAATTCGTTTCTTGACAAACATCCGGCCGTGACGCATAATTAACTCAGCGGTTAATTAACCTGGCAGTGTAATACAATGCAAGACCAACTTAGCCTGACATTCGCGGCACTCGCGGACCCGACCCGCAGGGCCATTCTGGCCCAGCTGTCCAAAGGACAAGCCAATGTTTCCGATCTGGCCAAGCCATTTCTGAAGGACATGAGCCTGCCTGCGATCACCAAGCACCTGAAAGTTTTGGAGAAGGCCGGGCTGATCACGAAGACTCGGGAAGCTCAATGGCGCCCCTGCAGACTGAATGGTGAAGCCTTTAAGGACGTGGCCGACTGGATCGAGCAGTATCGCATATTCTGGGAACAGAGTTTTGACCGCCTGGAAGCCTATTTAGAGACTGTCACTCAAAGAACGAGCCCGAAAGGAAAAGAACATGGTCGCGAAGACTCCGTCCAACGAGATCCACATCACCCGGATTTATAATGCGCCCGTGCAGCTCGTCTGGGACGCCTGGACCGATCCCGAGCAAGTCGCTCAATGGTGGGGACCGCGCGGTTTTACCCTCACGACCCTAAGCAAAGATTTGAGACCGGGAGGCCACTGGAACTACATCATGCACGGTCCCGATGGCGTCGATTACCCGAACTCAACCAAGTATTTCGAAGTTGAAACGAACGCCAAACTGGTCTATGACCATGGCGCCAATGACGATCAGCCTCCCTTGTTCCGGGTGACAGTCCTGTTCTCGGAGATCGACGGCAAGACGAAGATGGAGATGAGTATGGCTTTGGCGACTCCCGAGGCTGCCGCAGAGACTCGGAAGTTCATCCGGAAGGCAGGTGGCAATTCGACCTGGGATCGACTGGCGGAATACTTGGAAAAAAAGTCAACCGGCAAAGAAGAGTTCGTGATCAATCGAACGTTCGACGCGCCCCTGGATGTGATGTTCGAGATGTGGACGAATCCAGATCACTTTTCTCAATGGCTGGCGCCGACGGGATTTCAGATGGAGTTTATCCGGTCTGAAATCAAACCGGGCGGCAGTACCTTCTATTTCATGTCGGGTCAAGGTGCTGCCAAAATGTACGGCCGGGCGAATTATCTGGCGATTGAGAAACCCCATCAGATTGTCTACACGCAGCAGTTCTGCGATGAACATGAAAATATCACCCGGCATCCCATGGCTCCCACCTGGCCAGAAACGATGCTGACCACAGTGCAACTGGCTGAAGAGGGGCCGGACCAGACTCGGGTGACGGTCACCTGGGAGCCGTACGGCGGCACGACGCGTGAGGAACTCGAAACGTTCATCAAATCCAGGGCTGGGATGACTCAAGGCTGGACCGGGTCGTTTGATAAGTTAGAGGACCATTTAGCCGCTCTGGAAGTTGTCAATTGACCGGCACTGGATGCCGTAAAGACGCTATTACTCGTTCCCATGCTCTGCATGGGAACGCAAGTGCTCGAAGCTCTGCTTCGCGGTCAGCCGAATCTCGGCAGCGACATGATGAAGCAGAGCTTCGCAGGCCCGTATTCGCACATTCCGATTGGGGTCGAGACTCCAGTGCCCCTGCGTTCCCCGGAAACGGTGTTGATGAACGTAGTCTTTCTTCGCATAATAAATGGGTCAGTTCGATCGTTAGAAAATCAATTCCGAACAGTCCACTCAGCCTTCAAAGGCGTGGCGTTCTGTCCGGTTGCGGATCATTTGCACGTTGATCCTTACGCATATCGAGGGACGCCGAGATGACTGGAATTGTTGCCGAGATCCCGATTCTCGAACCGGGAGACCAATTGACGCGAGCCGAATTCGAGCGCCGTTATCATGCCATGCCCGATTGCAAGAAGGCGGAATTGATCGAAGGAGTTGTTTACATGCCGTCTCCCGTTCGATACGAAGGTCACGGAGAGCCACATTTTCTGCTCAACGGCTGGCTCGCAGTTTATGCGGCATCAACAGCCGGCGTCCACGGGGCCGATAACGCCAGCAATCGGTTGGATATCGAAAATGAGCCACAGCCGGATTGCATGTTGTTCATCCATCCCGATTGTGGTGGTCAGGTTCATATCAGCGCGGACGACTACATTGTTGGTCCTCCCGAGTTCGTTGCGGAAGTCTCGGGGAGTTCGCTGGCGTTTGACCGTGGACCGAAGTTGCGGACGTTTCGGCGACACGGTGTGAACGAATATTTGATCTGGCGCGTCGAGGACCGGCGGTTAGAGTGGAATATACTGCGAGACAGTAACTATGTCCCACTCACTCCCGGTCCAGACGGTATCCTACGCAGCGAAGTTTTCCCCGGCCTCTGGCTGCACGCCGAGTCTCTGTTGCAAGGTGATCTCGCCAAAGTCCTCGCGGTGCTCCAGCAGGGACTAGCAACGTTCGAACATCAACAGTTTGTCGAACAACTGCAGCAGCGAAAGCGTCGGTGACCGCTGCCGAGACCACTGGCTAGGAACTGCTGCCGTCAGATGCCTGGTCGCCGCCGCGGTTCAGTTCCAGAAATTGTTCGCCCCAGCGATAGTGATCCAGCAAGCCAGCCGTACTTCTTCCAAGGCACCGATAAGCCAGCCAGATCGCTTCGATCGTGGCCAACCCTTGCTCAGGATCGTCGAACACCTTTGAAACACGGGGATAAGCGGTTCGCCAGGGAGGCAGGCTACGGATTGGCACATGAGCGTACTGCGCCTCCATTGCTTCAGCCCAGCGCCAGGTTCCATCGAGTACGAGTAGTCCCAGTGAATCGTCTGCCGGGCCTAGTATCGGACCGCCTAGTCCCAACCGCACATAATTATGTTCCGGCAATGCCAGCGGTTCCTGGGCTTTGAACGTGTGAAATTGAAAGCCGTCGCGCCCGCGAAGCGGTTCGACCGAACACTTTTTGCGATTTTCACGCGGATGTACCACGATCACAGTTGGCGGAGGAGACATTTCAGGAATCGACATTCGGGCTGGCGTGTTTATTCAGGAGTTCTATCAGGGCACTCGGATGGAGTATAATCTTGGGCTGGCTCTAAGTCTGCAATTCACTGGGTCGTTGAACTCGCTGGTTGTCGAATGAGACCCGTTTCAGGAACTCGTCTTGGCTGCCTCTACAAATCCGTCCGAATTACCGCAAAACTCGCCGCGAGTTCGCGCTCGGGTGATCTTTTTACCGCAATCCTGGAAGCGGAAAACATTGTTTGTCGGGATCTATCTGCTCTTCTTGATGTTCCTGGTTTGGGGGGGCGGGCGACTCTTCTGGAAGTGGAAGTTTGGCGTGCCGCTGACAGCGAAGGCGGATGTTTGGGATTACTACTTTCCCGAATTGCGATCCAGTGGGGTTCTTGATGCGGACGTCCGGCCCGATGATGACGTGCTGGATGTTGTGTTACTCGGTGCTTCAACCTTGGAAAAAGGCTGGGCGAACATTGACGAATTGTTGTTAGAGGCTTTGAAGCAGGAATGGGGCGGGCCGATTCGAGTTTTCAATCTTGCCGTGATTGCCCACACGTCGCGGGATAGCCTCTTAAAGTTCTCGCGAATTGCTGGCAAACCGTTTGATGTGGTCCTGATTTACGACGGGTTTAATGACTGCCGGATGAACAATTGCCCGCCGGAACTCTTTCGTGAAGACTACACTCATTGTTCCCGCTACGCGAGCTTCGAAGACCGCAAGCGAAGAGGTTCGATCATGCGTCCGCTGGACACCATGAATTTGACCGAGCCACTGATCGGATTGGGCAGTCCCGATTTAGAAGCGGCAAAGTTTGGTGTCCTGTTGAAGACTCCTGAGCCATTTCGGCAGAATTTGAATCGCATTCTGGAATTGGCACGGGCCCAAGGCAGTCTCGTGGTCCTGAATACGTTTGCGTCCCATATTCCAGAGGATTACACGGATGAGAAACTGCAGCGCGGTGAAATGGATTTTGGAAAGAAAGAGGGCGCGCAACGCTGTCCTTTGGAGATGTGGGGCCGAAAATCCGACGTTGTGACCTGCGTACGAGTCCATAATGAGGTGATTCAGCAGGTGGCACAACAAGATCCGAAAACGGTATTGTTAATCGATCAGGCCGCGAGACTTTCTGGAGACGGACAGAATTTTATCGATGTGTGCCATTTCACAGATCAAGGCTGCCGGAATTTCGTCGGGCACGTGATGGCCAAACTGGGACCGTGGGTCAAGGCCAGGGCCGCATTGAAATCGCATTGAATTAGTTCTATTCAATCGTGAAATTCAGTGTTTCGGGACAGCTGGATCAACGAGAACAAGTCGGACGATGTCGAGTAGGGTGGTGCACTGGCCTTGGTGCCGGGCAGTTACTGATCTCAGGTGGCAATCGAGGAAAGTCTCTGACAGATGGACCGAAACGCATTCATGGATCGCATTCGAACAGCGACAGCTGCTGGGCGGGCCTATCAAGTCGCTTTGAATCCGCTGGCAACGGCAGAGCAATCGTATGTCGGCGGCGGCCTCGATCCCGTGGAGACCTTTCTTAAGGAATGGCGGGCCGTCGGCGGATTCGGAACACGTGTGGCCGATTCCTCGTCGGCCTGGGATTACATTTCTGAAATCCTGAAAACACATTCCGTGAAATCGGTTTTGGTCTGGCGGCATGCCGTGCTCGAAGCGTTTGGATTGAGAGATCGGCTGGTGTCGCGGGGGATTGAAGTGCGCGACTGGGCTGATTTGGAGTTACTGTCACCGGGTGAGCGAAAAGAACTCACTTTTTCTGCGGAAGTCGGCATTACCAGCGTGGACTGGGCTATCGCGGAAACGGGCTCGCTAGTGTTGTGCGCACGGCCGGGGGGACAGGGTCGGTCTGTCAGTTTGCTGCCTCCGTTGCACATCACTCTTCTGACCTCCAGGCAGATTGTCCCCGATTTGTTTGATCTGTTTCGTGAATTGGAAGCTGAACACACCGGGCCCGGGCTGCCATCTAATGTCACTTTGATCACCGGCCCCAGTAAGACCGGAGATATTCAGCTCAAATTAACGACTGGGGTGCATGGTCCCGGAGAAGTTCACGCGATTGTCATGGAGGGTTAAATTGCTACAGTATTACTTTCTGTCGATTGGCGCGCGGTTTGCCCATTGAATCGTCTCTAACGAAACGGCTGCCATTGCTGACGTAGCCTTGGGGGATTGGGGGATTTGTTGCCCTCCGTTCGTTGGTTCGATCGGAATTGGCGAAAAGCCTTACCCAATTGTTGTTTCAGGCAATAGCCCTGCTCAATGTTTGCCGAGAAATCTTAAAGGTAGCGCCTCGCGCCGAAAGCGAACGGAATTTCATTTGAGGTAGGTAAGCTGTACATGACTCTCGGGATTCGAAGGGGCAACATGAGGTAAATTTGCCTCATAACAAGAGATTCAGAAAAAAAACTTGGGCCTTAGCCGCATAAATGCTACAATATCGCACGCTGCGGAAGTTCTGACTCCGCGTGGGCGTCGAATGTGGTGCGCAAGTCGCGTCGGAGTCCAGCGGGAACTTTTGTACTGGATTCTCGGTCTAAGTCCGAACTGCGATTATCCGAATATTCGTTGTTTTTCATCATTGTAGAAGTTGTTTGAAGATTCTGTCGTGAGGTCAACATGAAACTGACGTGGCAAACAAGTCTGGCGGGAATAGCGTGTGTTGGGCTGTTAGGCCTCGGAGCTTGGCTTCCCGGACAGGATCGAACTGGACCAGAACGAACGGTACCGGAAAGAAACGGACCTGAAAGGGCACCACGAGTCGCCAAGCAACTCGGGGATGTCGTGATGGCCAACGATTGTCACGCCAATATCTTTGATAAGGTCACGATTCCGGCAGCCCGTGGCGGAGTGCTGGGCTCGGTCAAATATGAAGTGGGGCAGGTTGTGAAGGCTGGTGAGGAAGTCGCCAAGGTCAAGGATGAAGTGGCTAAGGCACAGTTCACGACCGCTGATACGACAGCTAAGAACGATGTTGAAATCAAATTCGCCGAAAAGAGCGCCGAAGTCGCCCAGGTCGAATACATGAAGGCGCTGCGCGCTAATGCAGTGCTTCCGAATACAGTCACTGACATCGAAGTGTTGCGGTTGAAGCTGAATCTCGAAAAGGGTCTCCTGCAAAAGCAAAATGCTGAGAAGGACCACGAAGTCAATGGTTGCAAACGGGACGAGGCTGGCGAAGTGTTGCTGACTCACGTCGTCCAGACGCCGATGCATGGTCTGGTGACGAAACTTTACAAGCGAACAGGTGATGGTGTCCGCGAGGGCGAAGCCATCATGGATGTCGTCAACACCGACCTGATGCGCGTCTCTGGTTATGTTCCATTAAGGGACCGCAGCCGAGTTCAAATTGGCGATCTCGTACGCGTCAAGATTGTTGTCGAAGGCGATGATCTGCCAGAAGAGAATCTGATATTTGAAGGTAAGATCACCTTCATCGATCCGGCCGTTCAGAAGGTGAAGCCGGAAGTTCGCGTTTTCGCCGAAGTTGCCAACCGTGATGGTGTTTTGTGTGACGGTTTGACGTGCAGCATGGCCATCTATCCTGGGAAATCCCAGACGCCCACGGCGACGTCGCAGCGTTCGGTGCCGAAAAAAGTAGTGGCTGGCGAGTAATCCGCGTGGGGAATCGCTGGCCTCAAGGTGACGACGGATCCTCGCCGAAAAATGGGATGTCTTTTGTTCCCTGTTTCAGGATTCTTGAATCATTCAGCCCGTTGATTGACGTACGGTGAAGTCCTTTCCGATCTCCAGTCATTGTCTCACGGTCTAGCCGTTCGCGGCGGGTATTGCATGAGTACTACCACTAATTCCGCCAATCCGGCATCGATGCAGACCTCCACGCAGCGGTCCGTTCCGCTGGAAGCGAGAAAGGATCTGTCGGTTCGGGCGATCCATTATATGGGGGCGAACTATTGGGTCGTTAAAGACCCCGTCGCTCTGAAGTATTTCCGTTTTCAACCGGAACAATACAAGATCCTGACCCTGCTGGATGGCAAGCGGAATCTGGATGAGATTCGCGACGAATTCCACAAAGAATTTCCCACCGTCCGGCTGACTGTGCAGGATGTTCAGAATCTGATTACCGATCTCCACCGAACCGGTTTGGTTTATAGCAACCGCATGGGACAAGGTGCGGCGCTGGTGAAGCGTGATCGAGAAAACAAGAACAAGAAATTCTGGCAGACTCTGAAGAACGTCCTGTACCTGCGACTGCCAGGTTGGGACCCTGAAAAAACACTGAAGGTCATCCATCCCTATTTCAACTGGCTCTACCAATGGTATGGGGTGGTGTTCTGGTTTGTGATGGTTCTGTCGGCCTCGACCTTGCTGCTGGTTCACTTTCGGGAATTCCAATCCAAACTACCTGCGTTCCACCAGTTTTTCAGCTGGCCGAACATCATGTATATGTGGTTGATTCTCGGCATGTCCAAGATCATCCACGAATTTGGACACGGTTTGACTTGTAAACATTTCATGGGTGAATGCCATGAAATGGGTATCTTGCTGCTCGTGTTTAGTCCTTGCCTGTATTGCGACGTTTCAGATTCCTGGTTGCTTCAGAATAAGTGGAAGCGAATCATGATCGGCGCGGCGGGGATGTATATCGAGATCTTGCTTTCCGCGTTCGCCATCTTTGGCTGGTGGTATAGCAAAGATGGCCTGTTCAATTATCTCTGTTTGAATCTGTTCTTCGTCTCGACCGTCTCGACCGTCATTTTCAACGCCAATCCGCTGATGCGTTATGACGGCTATTACATGTTGAGTGACTTTCTGGAAATCCCCAATCTGCGTCCCAAAGCTGATCGGTTGATGAAGGAAAAGTTCGCCTGGTACTGCCTGGGTATCGAAGCCAAGCCGGACCCGTTCATGCCTCAGCGAGGGCAGTTCTGGTTCATCCTGTTCGCTGTCGCGGCAAATATCTACAAATGGGTCGTGATGTATGGCATTTTGCTGTTCTTCTATACATTCTTGAAGCCGTACAAACTGCAGAGCATCGGTGCGACGATGGCCCTCTTTTCCGTTGGAGGCATCATCGGCGGAATCTTCTTCTCGATCTATCAGATCATTTCTGCTCCGAGGATTGAACCCTTGAACTACCGCAAAGTAACACTTTCAGTGATCGTATTTGGAGCCTTATTGTGGGCCGGATTGCGATATCCGATTCCCTGGTATGTGGAAGCACCGTTGGTCGTTGAACCGAAGGACGTGAAGCACGTCTACACCAAGATCGGTGGCCAGCTGGCCCAACCGATGCAGGTCAAGCCGGGTGATATCGTCAAAGAGGGCGACGTGATTTGCGTTCTCGTTGATCCGCAGATGGATCTGGACGAACTCGATCTGAATATGAAATTGGAGTTGGCGGAAGCCGAGATTCGAACCTACAAAGAGGCGATGGATCCTGGTCAGGCGGAGGTTGCGGAAGAGAGCCGTCAAAGCATCTTGAAGCAACTGAAGGAATTCAAAGAACGCAAGAAACTGCTGACGATTCGCGCCCCGGCTTCGGGAACTGTGATTGCTCCTCCGCGCACTCCAGAAGCCAAACATGACGTGACTCGGACGACGTTACCGCGTTGGTCGGGTACTCCGATGGCTGAAAAGAACATCGGCTGTACGCTTGAGCCAAAAACTCAGCTCTGCAGTATCGCACC
>JAQGHT010000151.1 GCA_028291565.1 Planctomycetaceae bacterium
TGGGTGAAACCGTTCATAATTCAACGTCAATAAGGTCTATAGTGCCATTCAAAGATTTCCTTAACTGTTTGAGACGCCGAAAGGCTCACAATCAGTCTATTTATTTGATTCTCTCTGCTTGGTCTTAAGGGGCTGGTCGGAAAGTCGATTCGTTTCGTTATTCATTCGCGGATCTGAAAGGCTGGCTTATGACGACTCCACAGTCCACAAAACCTGGCTCAAATGAGCTTGAAGCCACGATAGTTACCGATGTCGCCTCCGCGAAACAAGGTGGCGATGCGCTGGAAGCCACGTTTGTCCCGGAAAAAACAGTTACCAGTCTCGATGCGACGCTAATTGGAGCCGAGCCTTTGGCGGGTGCTCCCATTCCAGTTGCAACATCGACGCCGAAAACTGCCGCACCGCGATCCGCTGCCACACCACCGAAGCCGGCTTCTGTCACCGCGCCGGGCGCGGTATCCGACAAATCGGGAGCCGTGAAACCGCCGGAAAAGAAGGCCACGCAACTGGGCGACTTCAAACTGGTGAAGAAATTGGGGCAAGGTGGCATGGGTGAGGTCTTCCTCGCGCACCAGATCAGCCTCGATCGCCAGGTCGCCCTGAAAGTCATGAACAAGCAGTTTTCGAAACAAGAGAACTTCGTCAAGCGATTCAAACGCGAAGCCCAAACGATGGCCAAGCTGAATCACCCGAATATCGTTCAAGGATATGCGGTGGGTGAAGAAAGCGGGCTGCTGTATCTGGCGATGGAATTAGTCAAAGGCCACGAAAAAGGACGCAGCCTTCAGGATTGGATGGACAATCTGAAGAAGCTGGAAGTGGGTGATGCACTGCACGTCATTCTCGTAATCGCCGACGCATTGAAGTATGCGAATGAAATGAGCTTGATTCATCGAGACATCAAGCCGGATAACATGCTCATTACTGAAAAGGGAGTCGTTAAACTCTCGGATATGGGACTGGCCAAGGCCACTGATGAAGACATGTCGATGACTCAAAGCGGCACGGGATTGGGGACGCCCTATTATATGCCTCCTGAACAAGCCGCGGATGCCAAGCACGTCGACCATCGCAGCGATATCTACGCCTTGGGCTGTACTCTGTATTATTTCACGACTGGTGAATTGCCCTTCAAAGGCACCTCGGCTATGGAACTCATCATGGCCAAGACCAAAGGAACATTTGCCCGGGCACGATCGTTATCGAAGGACATTCCGGAACGCCTCGATCTGATCATGGACAAGATGATTGCCAAGGATCCGAAATCTCGCTATCAGACCTATGACGAACTGATCCGCGACCTGCAGTCATTAGGCAAGGCCAATCCAACTCTGTCGTTCATTGGAGTCGTCAGTGGTTCCGCAGCAACACCATCGGTCACGGTCATGGCGGGGTCGACGATGGTGAGCGGAATGGGAACGACTTCGGGCAACGCGGCTCGGCCTGGTGCCGGCCAGAGCGGTGCGAATCGAGCACCCGTTGCTGCAGCCGCCGCGGCGCAGAGTCAGGCCGAGGCAACCTGGTTCGTGATTCAACCACAGCCGAACGGCCCGCCGAAGAAATCAAAATTCACCACATCTCAGATTCTTCAATTGCTGAAAACAGGAGCATTAGACGTTTCCGTGAAATGCTGTCTGACTTCCAGCACGGATTATCGTCCCATTGCCAGCTTCTCGCAGTTTGAAAATGTGGTCAAAGCCAAAAACGTGCAGGCCAAGGCTGAGAAAAAGACCGAGAACTTTAAGCAGTTGTACAACGAAATCGATCGTGCTCAGCGCTGGCGGCCCTGGGTCAAGTGGTTCCAAGGCTTTTTTGATGGTGTCAAAGGACTGATTTCGCTCGTTCTGTATCTGGCAGTGCTCATCGGAATCGGCGTGGGATTGTGGATGTATTGGCCGACGATAATGGGAATGATTCAAACTCGTACGGGGACCGGTACGCCCGCGGTTACGGCTCCTGGCACAGCGCCAAAGCCCTGAATCTGAATGCCAGCGGGGTATTGTGTCGATTGATGCCTCTGGCTAATGGGACATCCAGGACTAATTGGACAGATGTGTTCGACGATTCCTGTATGTCACATAAGTCCCATATGTTCCCCTAAGTCAAGTTCATCGTTCAAGGACTATTTCTTCGTCTTTGCTGCTGGCTTTGCTGACAGGACAACGACCCGTTGCCCTGCTTGAGACGTGCGAGCCGATCGAACCAGGCACACAATGTCGTCTGAATTACTGCGATCCATCGCTGCCTGCAGCGCCGCTAAACCACGTACTGGACTCGGCTCGGCATCGGAGTGAACGAGTAACGATTCGGAATCAGTCTCGAGTTCGGGGGATTCCAGTTCTCTGTCGGCCTGAGGCAATACACGCAGCAATCCACATTGCTTCAAAAACCCTTGGATGGCTCCCAGTCCGACATACAAACCACGACGCTCTTTGGTGTCGGCTGCCATGCATATGCCGACCAGCTGTCCGTTCGTATTAAACAGCCCTCCCCCTGATCGACCTTGTACTGGCACCCCGGTGCATTCAATATTTTCCGGCCCGGCATACCGATTGATTTGAGTGATCAGGTGCTTCTGCAACGTCGGCTTGTTCCCTTGTCCGCAACCCACACTCTGAACGGCCGCACCCTTGGTCGGCGGATGCAACGTATCCGCAATGCCTGCAAAAGGCAGCGGATTGTCTGTCGGAATCGAAATCAATCCCACATCAGCTTCCAGTTCGTGCTTGACTGCTTTCCCAACGAACGTTTCGATCTGACCGTTTTGAAAGACATCAGCTTCAATGACCGAATCGGGCTGCAGGTTCCTGAAAATGTGCCCGCAGGTCAAAATCAAAGTCTGTCCGACTTTGCTCTCGATAATCGTACCTGACCCGAGATTGACTCCCTCCTTATCAGAAATCCTCAACCGGACACTCGCGGTTAATGGATCCTGAGTCAGAATATCACCCTCCATTAAGGGCTGATCTTCCAGGTTGGCTCGCACGACGGAGGGAATCGCTTTCTTGCCGGGGGCTTCCGACTTTGATCCACCGCCCAGCAAATTCAGTCCGAGAAATCCTCGTGTGGGAGCCACTGGCGGTTTGGATTGGCTGGTGACTAAGCGAACCGGAGCTTTAGAAGCACTTGCGGTTGGATTTGAGACCATCGTGACGACGTCACGAGACGCTGCGACTCGATTTTCCACGAGCAACGGAGAGGGGGACTTTGTTGTGGCGTCGAATTCAGGAACCGTCGGCGGCTTGGGGATTCTGCCCAGCATCTGCAACAGTCGCGATTCCGATTGCAGGCCCGTTGCCTGTTCGACAACCCGGCCATTCACCACCAGCACGAACGCCGGAATTGACTGAATGCCGTATTGGCGGGCGAGTTCGCGATTTTCATCGAGGTCAACCTTCCGGACGGGATAACCCTGGCGGTGCAATCGATCGACAATCGGAGCCATTTGCTGGCACGGTCCACACCATTTCGCAGTGAAATCGAGCAACTCGCCATTCGGAGCGCTGACTGCGGCGAAAGCAGACAGAATCACTGTCGTGAATGCATGCATTAAGAATCCCCCGCTTGGCCGAGCAATAGGTTTGGGGCCACCACTTTCATGAATGGCCTGACCAGGCGGGTAGAAAAAAAGCCTTCCACAATTCAAAACGGCAACGAAAGTTTCATTTTTGGAACTACAACTCTGTCCAGAAAATCAACCGCACCGTTTGAACGTCGAAACGCGGCAACCATCGCGTTGGTTCGAATCTCGCTTCAGGACGGTCTGGGAATCGCGATCAATTCGCCCAGAACCAATTCGACTGAAACGGACTTGAAACAACGATACATGGCGTCGGGGACACGATTCCTTCCTGCCCCCAAACAGCACCGCGACGAGCTCTTCCCCCAAATCCACCAGGCCTCCTTGCCTGTGAACAATTCGATTCGAACCCCATGTCGTTTTGTCATGGCATCGCCAGCCAAGAAGCCAAAATTCTCTGGCTCTGGACCCGTCAGGCAATGCGCATCACCTTCACCAATTTCGGACAGCTGCTGCTCGTCGGTTGATCCCCCAACCTGTGAGGCTGCTTCCAGGTGGGATTGTGCCAGATTTCCCGGCAGAGGGAAAGATGAGTTTTTACGAAATTATTCGTCGCGAAAGTGGGGCAGGTTTTCAACATCACTTCGCCCAGCGAATGGATAGATTGAAAATCTGTCCGAATTCTTTCGAGTTCGTCCAGGTTTGTCGTGGCAGCAGCCTCCAGCTTGTGCGAGATGAGACGCAGCGGGCCTCGAAGAGGCTGAAAAAAAGCAACTTGGCGAGCGGTGGGTGTAAGCCCACTGGTTCCTCGGTTTTTTGCCTGGTTCTAAGTCATCTGCGTCAAGCGGGGAGAAGTGAGACTTTGCAAACGCTGCAGGACGGACATTCCGGTCAGTCATGCAATACTTCACAATTCTCCAAAGAATGCGTGTCAAACAAAAACCCGAGCCACAATGGAATGTGACTCGGGTTTGATCTCCACGACTTTTGATCATCGACAACGGCTATTTCTTGCTTGCGGTGCTCTTATTGACCTCCGCCTTGACAGGCTTCTTGTCAGAAGTCTTATCTGTTGTCGCCTTTTCTGTCTGTGTTTTGTCGGTCGCGGTCTTTTCGGTCGACGTCTTGGGTGGTGAAGTCTTGGACGTGACTGCTTTATCTGTTGTCGTTTTATCTGTTGTCGTTTTATCAGCAACCGTTTTGTCAGCGGTGCCCTTTTCTTTGGTTTTCTTGTCCGCCGTAACTTTGTCAGTCGAAATTGTCTTGTCAGCCTCAGTCTTATCCGCTTCAACTTTATCCGCAACGGCCTTATCGGCAGCGGGCGTCTTGCCAGTGCTTGGCTTTACCAGACCTTTGGCCGCCATTTCAGCATTGTGCTGCTTGTTCTTCTCGCTGCGGGCCAATTTTTCCGCTGCCTGGCGCTCATGGCGCCGGGCGACTTCGGCTTTCAATTCGATTTGACGTTTGATGTAGGCTTCTTGTTCTTTCTTGGCGTATTCCATGTAGGCCTTTTCCATGGCCGCATTTTGTTTCGCCTGATTCGCCTGCATATTTTGATAGGCTCGAATCATTCCCATGCTGGGACGATGCCCCACCACAGTTTGCGCGCCTGCTTCGCTCGAGCAGATAATGCCGACTATCATCGCGGCCACCAGAGACCATTTTACAGAACGTTGGACTTTGAGATTAGAACGCATTGCATGACTCCTGAAAAAAGTTGGGAGTCACGTCCGCTTTGCTCGTGTCCCCCATTACCCCACCATAAGATCATACCCGGGCAAACAGTAGTACCACACTCAAAATCAGGTTAAAATCTCGATAGAATTCATTTGTCGGCAGGACACAGGACTCGCTCCACCGGACAGTGCCGCGACGAATATCTGGAATCAAATGCACGAGAGACGGAGAGCGGTCGACTCGAACACCCCCTGTGACTCACATGGTCCAGCGACCTGGGTTATTTCATCGCGTGTTGACGGAACCCTTCTGCCTTGAGTGGAATGCGATACAGGCTCTTGTCGACAGTGATGTATAAAGTCTTGCTGGCATCCCCGATTCCGAATGTCACGTTACTCGGCAACCCGATCGGGTCTTTCGTACCTTCGGGCTGCGACAGCCCGGTGGGAATGAACGCCATTTCTTTGCCGGCAGGGCTCAGAACGAGCACACCGGGCCGATTCAAACCACGGGAGGTTAAATAGATATGACCTTGAGAATCGACGGTCATTCCATCGCAGCCCGCCTGCTTTCCGAAGTCGT
Organism: Planctomycetaceae bacterium; assembly: GCA_028291565.1. GTDB lineage: Bacteria > Planctomycetota > Planctomycetia > Planctomycetales > Planctomycetaceae > JAKFVC01. The sequence continues at coordinate 5,780 of JAQGHT010000151.1, forward strand.
ACAACGTCTTACGGGCTCCGGCTACTTTTCCATCGGCGCCCAACGGAAAGGCATAGACTTTCATCGCGCCAGGCTTGGCGACCTCGGTCGAGCCAATCTGGTCCGTCCCGTTGTTGTGATCGGCCACATAGAGTGCTTTCCCGTCAGGACTTAACGCAACGCCGTTTGGCTTCTCGACCTCGTGAGTAATCTCAATCACCGTTCCATCTTGATCGACACGATAGACGGCCCGGTGTTCTAATTCGCGTTTTTCAGTCCCCAGGTATTTCGGGTCGGAAAAATAGATCCGGCCGTGGCTGTCCAAAACTAAGTCATTGGGTGCATTGAACTTCTTTCCGTTGTACCTATCGGCAATCACTTTGCGAACCGGCGTCTTGAGATCGTAGCGTACAACTGCCCGGCCACCTTCATCGGACCCTTCGCAGGCAAAGAGATGTCCGTGGTGATCGATTTTCAGCCCATTGGATTTCATGCTGTCAGCAACAAAAACCGACGTCTTACTGGTCTTCGGGTCGAATTTCATGATCATTCCCTTATCTGGTCCGAAGGGAATGTCGGAGAAATAGATGCAACCGTCGGGTCCCGCAGTCGGTCCTTCTGTCAATCCACCTTTGATGTTCGCAGTTCTTGTAAACAGCAATTCCAGCTTGGCGTCAGGGGCGACAATCGTATCCCCCGTCGGTTTAGGGAGTTCCCCTTGGACTGAAACCGCAGATAACATCACCAGCATCAACACGCTAAGACGAACCAGCACTGTGGGCATTGCGTTCTCCGGGCAACATGGAAGTCAATCAGGATGGATGGTAATTGTCGGGAACACCCGACGTGCCGACTCAAAGGCAATTCGAGAAGTGGCATTTTGCTGTCGCTTGAGCCGGCCGTTCGCAGCAAGCTTTTGACTCGGAGAGTCAAGCTACAGCCACCTCGGAAAGTCTCTTCGATTAGTTCTTACAGGAGAGTTCCGGTTCTCTGTGGTTTTGGTTGGACGTAATCCGCTCCTGTCGTGGCCAAATTGGTGGGAATCTGAGCGATTCCTGCCACTCTCTCCTGAAGTCTCACAACTTCAGTCACGAGGAGTGATGCCAGTTTATACCGCGCATGGTTAAGAATAAGACGTTTGATCGCGTGGATAAGTATTGAAAAAGACTCATTCGTGGCCGCGAACTGTAAAAGCTGCTTCTCAGACCAATTCTTTCATGGGCTCGCGGTGGTCGACAAGGTATTGTGGCCGGCCATTGGGATCGATCAGTGTCGTATACCGCGGATCCAGTCCCAATTTGAAATAGAGCGTCGCAAATACTTCCTGGAAATGAACCGGGCGGTCTTTGGCGACCTCACCCAAGCGGTTACTGGTACCAATGGCCTGGCCCATTTTGAGTCCGCCGCCTGCGATGGCCACACTTGCCACGCGGGACCAGTGATCCCGGCCCGCGCTGCCATTAACACGCGGAGTCCGTCCAAATTCACCCCAGCACAACACGATCGTATCGTCGAGCATGCAGCGAGAATCCAAATCATCGATCAGCGTACTCAGTCCCTGGTCCAGGCGCGGCAACTGATCCTTGAGTGTTTTGAAATTGTTGCTGTGCGTATCCCAACTTCCCCAACTGAGACTGACGCAACGGACACCGGCTTCGACCAGGCGCCGTGCCATCAGAAATCGATGGTTATCGCGGTTACGATCTTTGAGGACATATCGATCCCGCAATCGCGGGTCTTCTCGTTCCAAGTTCAAGGCATCGGCCATCTTGCCCGATGTAATCACACCCACGGCTCGCGAAGTAAAGGAATCCATCGCATCCATCATGCCGCTGGAATCGATATCCCGTTTCATCCGGTCCAGGCTCGACAACAATCGCTGCCGTTCGCCCAGCCGATCGACGGTCATGCGGTTCAACGACAGGTTTGCTCGACCCGGTCCATCGGGACGAAATGCCCCATGAACGGGTCCCAGAAAACCGTATTCCGTGTGTCCTGTCA